>JAGCWQ010000196.1 GCA_017961765.1 Paludibacteraceae bacterium
ATATAGGAAGGAGATGACGGGCGAACTCAACGAGGTTCAAATCCAATCCATCCAAGAACAGATCGAAAAACTGACGGAATTGGACAAACGCAAGGAGAGCATCCTAAAGACCATCGAAGAGCAAGGCAAACTGACGGACGACTTGAAGAAACGTATCACAGACTCATGGAGCCTGAACGAGATAGAGGACCTCTACTTACCCTACAAGCCGAAACGACGCACGAGAGCCGAAATAGCCAAAGAACGAGGTTTGGAGCCATTGGCCAAGTTGCTGATGCGCCAACAAAACAACGATGTCGAGGGGGCTGCCCTCCGCTTCGTGAAAGGTGATGTGACCGATACGGAAGAGGCTCTGAAAGGTGCGAAAGACATCATTGCCGAATGGGTGAACGAAAATGAAATCGCCAGAGATAAAGTCCGCAAGAACTTCTCCTACGAATCCGAAATCATATCCAAAGTGGTGAAAGGGAAAGAGGCCGAGGCTGAAAAGTACCGGGACTATTTCGATATGCATGAGCCATTGAAACGCTGTTCGTCCCACCGTCTATTGGCAATGAGACGTGGCGAATCGGAAGGTTTCCTACGCATCTCCATCTCGCCTGACGACGAGCATTCACTCGACAGGCTCTACCCTCTTTTCGTGAAGGGACGGAACGCCATGTCCGACCTTGTCTCAGAGGCTGTTACCGACTCCTACAAACGCTTGTTGAAGCCCTCCATCGAAACGGAGTTTGCCGCCTCAAGCAAAGAGAAGGCCGACGAAGAGGCCATCCGTGTCTTTGCCGAAAACTTGAGGCAATTGCTGCTCTCTCCGCCGTTGGGGCAAAAGCGTGTCTTGGCCATCGACCCCGGTTTCCGAACCGGTTGTAAGGTGGTTTGCCTGGATGCCCAAGGAAATTTGCTCCACAACGAGACCATCTATCCGCACCCACCTCAAAATGAGCGGACGATGGCGATGAAAAAGGTCGCCAAGATGGTGGAAGCTTACAATATTGAGGCCATCTCCATCGGAAACGGAACAGCAGGCCGTGAGACGGAACAATTCATCCAAAGTATACAATTCGACCGAAAAGTGCAGGTCTTTGTCGTCAGCGAAAGCGGCGCCTCCATCTATTCGGCCTCTCCGATTGCGCGGGAGGAATTTCCCGACTACGACGTGACCGTGCGTGGAGCTGTCTCCATCGGTCGTCGATTGATGGATCCTTTGGCAGAATTGGTGAAAATCGACCCTAAATCCATTGGTGTCGGACAATACCAACACGACGTAGACCAGACGAAGTTGAAAAAGGCGCTCGACCAGACCGTCATCAATAGCGTGAACCTCGTCGGCGTGAACCTGAACACGGCAAGCAAACATCTGCTGACCTATATTTCAGGATTGGGACCTCAATTGGCGCAAAATATCGTCGATTACCGAGCAAAGAACGGTGCATTCACCTCCCGAAAACAACTTAAGTCAGTTCCCCGATTAGGCGACAAGGCCTACGAGCAATGTGCAGGATTCCTACGAATTACGAATGCGGAGAATCCGCTGGACAACACGGCCGTACACCCCGAGAGCTACCCTATCGTGGAGAAGATGGCCAAGGATTTGAAGAGTTCCGTAAACGAGCTCATCCAAAACAAGGAGTTACGGAAAAAAGTAAAATTGGAAGACTACACGACCGATAAAGTCGGACTTCCCACGTTGCGGGACATCATGGAGGAGTTGGAAAAGCCGGGGCGTGACCATAGGGAATCCATCAAAGTTTTCGAGTTTGACCCAACCATCCGAGCCATAGCCGATTTGAAGGAAGGGATGACCTTGCCTGGCATCGTGACCAACGTCACTAACTTCGGAGCCTTCGTAGACATAGGCATCAAAGAGAACGGATTGGTTCACATCTCCGAGATGGCCGACCGATATATCTCCAATCCATCGGAAGTTGTCTCCCTTCATCAGCATGTGGAAGTGCGAGTTTTAAGTGTGGATATGGAACGGAAGAGAGTGCAGTTGTCGATGAAGAATATGGCGAAATAGGAGATTTTTGGAATACCTATCACTAGATAGAAAAGCGGCTGGCACATAAGTGTCAGCCGCTTCTGTCTAAGGATGTATCCCGCGACTAAATTCATAGTATGCGATATATAACTCTTCTACTTTTGAGTTACAGGACGAACGCTCAAACCATCATATCCCCTTGAGCTACCAATTTTTTTCCAACCACTTCCAATATAGAAAGAATTAACTGTCAACCACTTCCAATCACTTTCATATTCCACATTGGAGGTGAGATAACAACCCTCGTCGTCACTTTTGACCTCATAAGTACCTCCAAGATAAAGATAATTACCACTATAGTGACCTGCTGCAGGAAGGAAAATCCAATTGCCATTATTAAGACTTACCACTTTATATCCATAAATACCATTCCATGCAATCCATGTAAACACACAATTGTCCATAAGTTCTTGAAACTCTTCCATCTTAGGAGTTCTCCATCTCTGACTCCAATTCCAAGTAGCCGCATCATATTGTGGTTTCAAGACACCATTTTTCAGTAATTCATCGATAGAACGCTCAGCGTGAGCATACGTATCCACAAGGTAATTATCCTTCGTTGAAACTTCTCCAAAAGCAAAAAAATCACCAAACTCATATTGACCAAACTTAGTCATTCCAACATTCATTGTCGACCACAACAAACCACTTGGCAATCCAAGGTCAACATACTCATACCCATCCACTTCTCCACTAGCAACATATTCTTCATAATCAACCACTTCAACATTTTCCACATCATACTTATCAACATGCCACTCTATGTTTTCCGTACACATATATCTTGTGGAAGTTTTTGCATCTTCCTCATAATCAATTTTCTTCACATTATCAAGATCATATATTACTTCCTGGCCATCGACAGTCTTCACACTCATATAAGTAACAGCACTCGCCGCTATTGCAAGCATAACTGCTGTCACTGATAGTACAATCTTTTTCATCTTCTGCGATTTTAATTACTTACGAATTACTTTTATTGAATTTGATCCTACGGTCAACACATAGACACCCTTCACTTCTGGCAACTTGACAAGGACCGAGCCCTCACTATCAGCCGTAGCTGAAAAGAGAGTCGCACCGTTTGCGTTAACCAACGACACCTTTTCCGACGCCTGTGCATTCCGGACCTGCAACGTAGCTTCGTCAAGACTCACGATTTGCAACATCTTTGCCAAAGGAGCATCTACTCCCGTCTCATTCCCTTCCGTGAAATGATAGTTTTTGACACCCGCAATCGCATAACTTGTGGTAGCGTTTCCGTTCACCACCAAACTTCCGTTTTCATACGTCACAATGGGATTATCTTCCAATAAAAAACTGTACTTCGCGCTATTTTTCTGCTCCACTGTCATGTACTTTTTTTCTGCATTCGCACCCAATAGGCAACCCGACAATAGCAGAATACTTAGAATTCTTTTTTTCACCATAAGACCTTATTATTTAATCTCTATTCTCAATAAAAATTTCACGTTTTGCTTTCACGAAAAATTAACGCACAAAAATAATAATAAATTGGATTCCATTTTCCAAAATCGCGAATAAACACAAATTAGACAAATAACGTGGATGACATAAAAAAAGGATGTGCTGTTGCCAACACATCCTCTTCGTTTTTATCTGTAGTTAATCTATTATTGCTTAACTAGTTTCTCATTGAACACACCATCTTCGCATTCAATTCGTACAATGTAAACGCCCTCGCGGATTGTGCTCAGATCGATTCTGAGTTCTTTCTCATTAGGCGTATATTTCAATATCGTGCTACCATTAACATCGAAGATTTGAACATTGGCAATCAACGACTTCGAGGTTATTGTCACCTCAGAGTAAGCAGGATTTGGATAGATTGACAAAGGCTCGGAGCTATCTACACTAGTTAAACCTACGCCATCACACTTAATGCTACCGTTCTCCTTGCCTGGAGTGGCAGTGATCCGTTCACAATCTTCGAACAACACCCATTCACCCTTGTTGTCGGATTGGAAACCATACGATTCGTTGGCACTGTGCGGTTTGTATGTGCCTTTTGAAATGAGTTCTCCAGAAGCGTTGCTCAAATAGATGGTCTTTGTCTTGTCAACATTCAGGTTGAAGTTGAGGTAGAGCGGACCATCAACAGGATCGCTGTTTGCCCACACCAAAACATGTTGTTTGCCCTCTACGATGGTTGACTTGCTACCGTAGGCAATTTGGCTGAGTTTCAACTCGTCTTCCTTGTTTGAGAAATAGTAGCCGGCCAAATCGAACGGCTCGTTTCCGTAGTTGTAAACCTCAATCCAGTCAGGATATTTGCCATACTCGTCGGCATTACGAGAGTTCTTGTTGCTGCTTGCGCACATCTCATTGATAACAAGCGTACAATCGTAATTGCTTGGCGAGAAGACTGCAGTTATGGTACACGTGCTTGTCAACGAACCACTCAACTCACCAGGCAAGTTGGTTGAGCAAGACTCCTTCTTTTCAGTTGCCTCAAAGCTGCCTTGAATATCCCAGTGGTCGAATTTGTAACCAGCAGGTGGGTAAGCCATGAAGTCGGTAGCGAATCCAGCTAGATATTTACCTTTAAATCCAGTCATAGTCTCTCCGTTTACAGAGAAGTGCGCACCCGCAACATTCGACTTCAATTCAAACTCGACAGCAGGTTGAGCACCAGCATGCTCTTGAAGGTGTTGCAAGATGTTCGCAGGTCTTTCCAACAAGAAAGTCAACATCGTGTTGGCAGCCTCTTTTGCCGACTTGCTCATATCTGCGCAGTACTCTGCTTCTACCAAGCTGGTAATGCTGTCGTAAACGGTTCTAATACGCTCTTCCGTAAATGTGGTTGACAAGTGGTAGAGGTATTTAGTCGTGAACTTTTTCATGAACTGAGGGTTGTTGCTCAAGTGCTTGAAAATGGTGGTCATCCATGTTTGTTGATTACCCCAGTTCGTTTTGCCTTCTCCCCTACAGTAGGTAATCATATCGCTTGCACTGTTCAACGCACCGTCGTGACCGCAACCATAATCGGTGTCGAAGATAATCCAACGGAAGCGAGAACCGTCTTTCCGCTCTCTCCAAATTTCGTGTTGTTGCCTGGCCAATCGGCGTTACAGATGAACTGTTGGAAGACTTGGTACTCCAAATATTCGTCCATGTCCATACGTTTGCAGGCACCGGCATAGAATTCAGGAGTTGTGTTGTCTGAACTCTCCACATACGAAACCAATTCGTTGTAGGCATCGATTGTTCCTTTTGAAACACCGATACCCTTTTGGTCAGAGAGGGTGATCAAATCCAAATCATCATCGTCGATACCATAGTTTGCCTTCACGTAGCTTGCACTCGTACGTTCCATCAGAGCCATCAGACCCGAGTACTGACCGTTAAGATAATAGGCCACAGGCTGGTAAGCTTGATAGTCGACGTTCATATTGGTACAATAAGCCTGCATCAAGGCATCTCTGAACTTCACCTTGTCGTTTTTCGTGGTTTGTCCGCCTTGTTGTCCACCCGGTTGGACACCAGGTTGTCCGCCTTGACCAGGGCCAAATCCGCCTCCGAAGTCGAATCCACCCCACATGCCCATACCACCATCTGCACCTTGGCCACCATTTCTCAAATAAATGGTCTGGTGGTAGAGATCTGGTTTCGTGCCGAAGAAGTGGTAGTTCACAATGTCATCTCCCGTCTTCTTTGAAGCTTTCAGCGAAAGCGATTTGATGGAGTACGTTCTTGTACATCCACCCTCGATGGCAGCCTCCAACTCTTGCGACAGTACTTGTTGACCATTAACAAAATATTCGAAATTGACAGGACGCGTCCAATCGTTGTTATAGTTGGCCCGCATCATGGTGCAAGTCTTATCACCCGACGAACCGTTAGATCCCGTCACATACATACCAATGGTATTATCGTTGAAGTAGCGATCCTCCACCGTGATGGAAACCACAGGGATAGTAACGCCTCCGCAACCATTGTGGTCATTATCGGCATAGATGTATGAGTGGGTTGCAATCGCACTTGGCAACATGCCGTTGGCGAAGGCTTTCGCACGTACGCTGGTGTTACTGTTGATGTTGATGGAAGAGTTATAGATGTTACTCTCCTTGGTAGGCTCGCTACCATCAATGGTGTAGCGTATAGTAGCACCTGCCGTTGCACAACTCAACTGAAGGTTAACATTCCCGTGTTTCAGTCCACCTTTCTCGCTGAACTCGGGCACTTGGCATCGGGTAAGTTCTGGATAGGCGGTAGTATTTGCCTCTCCTGGAGAAGGCTCCATATAACCCGTTGTGTTACCATACCGACCAAACGATATATGTGCGGTTTGTACACCATAGGCCAAAGAATCTATCACTGTGTTGCCTTGCTTTAACACGAGGTAACCGCCATCCGCATCGAGTTTGTAAGGCGAATGGTTTTGCCTATCGCTCTCGTCAAACCAAACCAGCGTATAGCTGTTGGCGTTGACCATGACATCGTTTTGAATTTGCCAAGTCCACTTTTCGGAATATTTCTTTGAGCCCTTTTTGTAATGAACCAGGGTGTAGCCTCTTA
>JAGCWQ010000197.1 GCA_017961765.1 Paludibacteraceae bacterium
GTCCGGGTAGGTTCACGCTTGCCAACACGCCGTTTCCTGTCGTGATGGATTTGATGACGTCGACCCAGATGTCATGGTATCTCACCGGTTTGGAGGACGCCCTTGATGGCTCTCTGAAGCTGAAGTAACCGGGATTATGGTAATGTCTGTTACAATTTTTTAACACAGATTTAACGCAAAAAATTTGCGTATTCCGATTTTTTTGCCTATCTTTGCAATGTCAAATTAAAACAAGGAGGTTTATTATGTTCGTGATTAACAATGGAGAGGAATATGAGCCGCTTTGCAATGTGGTTCTCACGAAGGAGAAGTTCCCGAAGGCTTTTGCGGCGAAGGTCAGGGAAGTCATGGGTGATGGCATCTGCACGTCCCAGGAGGAGGCTGAGAAGTATGTCGCCGGCATGGAGATAGAGCTTGAGGTCTATTACGAGGAGGGCGAGGGTCTCTTCGCCGTCGAATCGGAGAGGTTGGAGTGTGGTGAGATATATTCCCCGTACACTTGTGACAGGGGGGTTTATCCGGTGACTGATTAATATGAAAAAGTTAGTTTCAAACGAGAGCGGTAGTTATTGTTCGGAGACGGTAGAACACAACGGCAGGAAGTTTAAGGTTGTCTCACGGAGCGGCAATGCGTATTCCCACCTTGAGGTTTACGTCTACACGGTGGATGGTGGCTTGGCTCTAATCGCCAACGAGTATGATATCCCTGGGTACAAGTACGTTGATTACGTATTGAGTGAAATGCTGCGTTTGCCCTTGCACAAGGGTAATGTCAAGGCGGCGGAGGATTACATTAGTAGGGCATTCCCAAAGGTATCATGACGTTAATTAAGGAGACACAGATACATGGGAAAGCAATACAAGATGATAAAACGGTTGGTTGACCGCATAACCAGGAGTGATGCCCCGTTGAACAATTTCTTCACGTATTACGGGTATAAAGTATACCAATACTCCGGTCAAAAAGACTACACTAGCGTCACCGTGAGGGATGCCGATGACAAGGAGACGTTGGCTGATTTCTCGTTCGACTTCCTTACTTTCGATCTTGTCTTGGAGGGTTACGCGGATGATGGCGTTAGGATGGCGTTGGTCGAGGCTTTCGCCGATATTTACTCGCCCATTACGGTTACAGACTATTTGCTTGATGACCGTATCAAGGAAATAAACAAGGTTTTAGATTTGCCGGAGGAAGAGTATAAAGATGGTTGGTTTGACGAGTTGAGGGATAAGTTGGCGTATCTGCAATCACTCCCTATTCATCGTGTCACGCGAGGTAGCCTAACCCATGCCTAGGTGTCATTGAAAGGTGCGATGAGGCTGTGGAAACCAGAATACATTAACGTTCATTTTATTTTTTTAGTAAAAAATTAACAGAAAAAATTTGGCAGTTCCAAAAATTATGCTTATCTTTGCATTGTCAAATTAAAAACGGATAGGACATGAAAAGAGTAATTACGATTTATGGTTTCCCAAAGTCATCTTATTCCAAGGGATGGTTGGATAGTCTCACCAAGGTGGAGTTGTCAGAGACTGCGCTTTCGGACGGTGACGTCCTGATATACGACGGTTTGCAGACGTTCCTTACCGACTTGAATGACGGTGTGGTGGGTGTCAGTTCCAATTGGTTTTACTTCGTCGAGGAGGTGTCATGAAGGTAAGGGTTTATGACGCCGCGGCCCGTAACAAGGCTTATAAGGGCTATGTTGACAGGTATTCCTTGTATTTCCCTTACACGAAGGAGATGCGGGAAAGGCATTGGGAAGACTTCAGTGAGAGGGTGAAGGGGGATTTTCTTGGTTTCTCGTTCTCGGAAGACGGAAGTCGCATTACACGCTGCACTTGGGATTCCCATAAGGGCCCGATGGATTGGCTTGGGAAGAAGGTGAGGATTGAGACTTTGCCCCAGCCGGTCGTGGAGTGGGTTGCGGGATACGAGAAGGTGTGGAACGCCTTGGTTTATGCCAAGGAAGGCACGAAGGAGTTCGAGGCGGCCGAGAAGGCGTGGAACGATTATTTTTAAGAAGTACCCATCAAAGTTTGAATTATACAGGTTATGAAAAAGGCATATTTAGTTACTTTCACTACAACTGCCAGAGTTGTTGTTGATGTTCCAAGGGATTTTGACGTAGACGATTGTAGTCTACTTGTCAAGGAAGAGGCAGAAACTTATGATACTATTATCGAAAAGGCCAGAGAAAACATTTTAGAAAACCCAGAAAACTACATATATGGGGATAATGCTGTAGTAGGAGAGGATAAGGGATGCCCGTATGGGACTTTTGAAATGGACTTTTGATTAAGTGTGATGGACATGTGCGGTGTTTTTGACTACATTGTTGGGGGTATCGTGAGGTTTGTGTGCTTTTTCGTTTGCCCCGTGTTTTGTCTCCCGTTTATCGTGAACTATCGTGGCTGCGATATGTACCTTGAGGGGAGCGAGTTAGTTGACGGTTACAGGGTGGCTTATATCAAGTTCGAGAATGACGTTCGGTACTGCGTGTTGGACGCTACCAGCCGGTACAGGGGCATGGCATACCGGAAGTTGTATCTTAAGAGGATTTTCCATTGGTGTTTTTAATTTGACGGGCTGGGGGTGGCGGCGTTTCTTCCTGCCGTCCCCGCTTTTTTTATCTTGTTTCTTTATCATTTAAATTCAGTTAATGCCATGTTAGTTTACGTAATTGAGGATTTACCACGTTTCATTGCCATTGTTTTGGCGATTTACGCCGTTGGTTTTGTTGTTTCCTTCCCATTGTCTTACTATCTGATGCGCAAGTCGCAAAATGCGACGGTCAATGTACACGGCATTGAGGTGGGCTTGCCGGAATGCCGCAAGATGTCTAACAGGAAGATGCTCCGGCTTTCATTGGGGTTTTCTTTCCTGTCATGGCTATTCGTCGTCATTTGTTTCGCGCATTTTGTTGGGGGGTTGTTTAAAGACTGACAACGAAGTGTTAAACTTATGTTAAAGTAGTCGGAATGTTTGGTTATTCCAATTATTCTTTGTACCTTTGCATCGTCAATTTAGGGTAAGAGTTATGGTTATTAAAGTTTATTGGCACTCTGGATATCTTATCGGTTTGAGTGCTTTGGTCAGGAAGGATGGCGTATGACAAAGAAGGAATTTCTGTACAGGATAAGTTTCAGGGACTCTACCGCGTTCCGGAAATTGGAGGAGAAGGCTGCACGTAACGGGCTTGAGGTAAAGTTGCGATGCGTCAGGAATTTCTTTCATGAACTTTCTGGCCTCTGCCCGTTCACCGTTTTCATATATGACCGGAAGGTCAGGGCGCATAGGTACATGGTTGGGTTTGACGGGGACCTCTCTGTGAAGTGCGGCGATTGCAGTATCGCCGGCTGCATAAGGTCGGCAAATGAATGGATTGACGGTTACGTTTCCCCTTCGATGAAGGATTAAAAGCCATAAACTTTTTTTAACAAACTTTTAACACGAAATATTTGGTGGTTTCGTGTTTTTTTTATACCTTTGCATAGTCAAAATGAAACAAGTTTATATCACATGGACGTTAATACTACATTAAGGGAAAACCTTTTGTACGAGCCATTCGTTATGGAGAACAGGTTCGAGGTACTTCATCACTTGTTCATCGTGAACGGCAACGGTTATGAGTGGAAAGGCGGTGAGATTGTGGAGGTTGGCGGAGGCGAGTGTCCAGAGTTGAAGGTGGAGGACGCCGTCAAGGAAATTGTATCGCGTACGTTGGGAGATGTCGACCTATTCTTCGCCAGTGCTATGTTGAAAAACGGGTATGACCCGAAAAAGTCAGCCAGATTCGCCGCCGGGAATATTGAGAAGAGAATCAACGGTCTTGTCAGCATGGTAGACCGTCTGGAAGAGCGCATGGAGGACATGGACGTCCCGACATACGATAAGTACCCATACGCTTTCATGGCGATTTATGACACGATGCAATATTATTTTTACCCGATTTCGGAATACTCGAAAATATGCAACATTCCGGATGACGTTAAGGATGATTGGCTGTCTGCTGCGAAGGAGTTGTGCGGTTTCATTGCCGATAACCCCCAATACATGAGGAAAGATGACCGGGAAAAGTTTGACAAGTGGCTACCTATCGTGTCGGACAGGACAGCCGAGATTGAGGGAAAACGCGAGAAAATATGAATTGAAATGGAAAAGGTTATTGCGTACAGGGCGTCGAACGGTCGTTTGTTCGATAACAAGGAAAAATGCGCGGCGTATGAGAAAAAGATTGGGGAATACCCAAAGGTCGTCGAGAAAACGTCGCAGGCAGAGATGGCGTACGTGACGGAGTACGCTAAACGGATGTTGCCCAGTGGCTTGGGCGTGACGGTAGGGGAGATGTTCAACATCCCAATCCTTAAACACGTCACCGAAACGAGGGAGAAGCCTTATAGCAAGAAGAAAGTCGAATTTTACTATGTGGTTTGCGGAAAATATAAATTCACGCCTGAAATTATGAGTCCTGATACGTTAGACTTTCAACTCATGAATGGGTATTTTTTCCAAGTTGACCATGCGAATAAGGAATGTGTGTATCACGGTGTCTTATGCACATATTTTGCCGAGGAGATAATGTTCGGGAGTGAACTTGACGATGATTTCATGCGGGAACAAGTTGACGCTATAAATGCGGCGTGGGGCAGAAAAACCAAGCGTTCAGACCGTTTTTCATTAAAAGTGATAGAAAACAACCGGAAATGGTTGGTCGAGAATGATTGGAAACATGGGAGAATGGTGCCATTTTCCTTCGTAATCGAGAAAATCGGATAGGATTATGCTTGGTTTAATCGTGTTTTATGCCATTGGTGTCGCGGTTTCATTCCCTATGGCTTTCCATTCATGCCGGAAAACGTATGTCGTTAAGCCCATACGGACATCCATCGGTCTTTCCCTAACATCGTGGGTGTACGTCATATTGTCATTCATCGAGTTTGTCGATAATTTGATGGACGATTGCACGTAATTTCACATGAAAGTGTTAAAAATGTGTTAAACTCATCAAAATGTTTGGTAGTCTCAAAAATTATGCTTATCTTTGCATTGTCAAATTAAAATTGATGGTATATGGAAAAGGATTTAAGTTACGGCGATTTAGCCGAGATAGAAAACGTCTTTAACACCCGTTGCCGTGAGATGGGTGTCGAGTGGGTGGACGAAGACGTCCGTTCTGAGTGTCTTATGGACTTCACTGAAGGCTATGTGGAGGACGAGGGGTACATGCCGTTGCTGAACGGCTACGGCTACAACCGTTGTTTCCACGCGGTCATACAACTTGACAAGTTGCGCATTTTCGAGGTGTCCTACTACTACTGCGGTGACAACGATGAGCCGTACTTCAGCACCTGTGCCGGTGAGTTCTGCCGCAACAAGCGAGATTTCGTGCATTGTGGGCAGTGCCAGAAGGATGTCTGCGCCGGCAGTGCCGCTGCTACGTGGTTTTATGAGAAGTGGGATAAGCACCACATTCACAAGTTGTCCGGTGATGACTGGCTTGAGATGATGCTTGACTTGAAGGACTTGTGCGGGCACTACAACCATATTTTCCGGTGGGGCAACCGTTCACTGTCCTTCGTTGATGAGGTAGAGTTGTCAAAAATGCCCCCAAAGCATACCTACAAGACATTGACTGGGTGGAATGACATGGTCAGGAAGAGGCGCGCCGTTTTCGGTAAGAGGGTTTTGGTGTGTGAGTGCGACGATTTGTTAAAAAAGTGTTAAAGTAGTCTGAATATTTGGTTATTCCGATTTTTTTGTTTATCTTTGCAACGTTAAATTAAGAAAAGCTTATGGAACATGAAATGTATCTTGTGACTTATGCGTCCGTGACGGGTGACGACTCTTACCTTTACACGACGACAACGCCGTACTTTGACAGGCAAAAAGCCTTGGATGCCCACAGACGCAACCTTGGTTGTGTGGCCGAGGAGGTGATACCCGATGATTTTCAAATGCTTGACGCCGAGGACGTGGACACCGAGCGTGAAACTTTCGTCGAGAAAAATTGCGGCAACAATTGTGTAAGAAAGGAATACTTCAATGACAAGTACATCTGCCAGGTGGAGCGTTACCATATTGTTGACGGGAACATGGAGAAGGACAATACTTTTTTGGGTTTCTAATGAAAAGATGGAACGTGAACGTCCACTTTGACATGGTGGTGAACTTGGACGTGGAGGGTGAGACTCTTCCAGAAGCCCTTAACTTGGCGGAGGAGGAGGCTTCCTCACTTCCGGCAGCCGACATCGTGAGATACGGCAGTCTGTGCAGGATAGAGACTTGTGAGACTGATGACGGTGTGGATTGTGGCGAAGGTGGGTTGGAACA
>JAGCWQ010000198.1 GCA_017961765.1 Paludibacteraceae bacterium
CTCGGCGCCCGAGTAGCTTATCTTGCTGAAGTCAGGAGTTCCGTCCGCCTTCAAATATTCTGGGGAGGTGCCCTTCAGGTCGGCAGGCGTAGGATAGAACTTGACCTCCATGCTTGCCTCCTCGCTGTCGCAGTAGCCCTCGGCTGAGGCCACGGCCGTGTAGGTGCCCGCCGTCAACGCGACGTTGTCCACCTCCAGCTTGTCGGCCTTCGCGCCAGTCGACCAGGTCACCGTCGCGCCAGACGGCGTCGGCGTGGCCGTCACCGTGGAGAGGTCGCAGTCGTATTCCACCGCCAGCGTCACCTTCGCCGCTGGCTTCACCGTGAATTCGTACTCGGCTGGCTCGCTCTCACAGTTGGTCGTCTTGGAGGCATCCACCAACGTGTACCAATATTTATATGGAGTGGTTGATCCCTCCAACTTGGAGAGGTCCGTCTCGGCAGCCGCACCCTTATCTTTTGAAGTGTACCAATTTACCGTATATCCTTTCGCCGATTTAGGAAGTTTGACTTCTTTGGAGCCTGCACAGAACGGATCTATGGCAGCCAACTCTTCCTCTGGAATAGGGTTGATGGTAAAGGTGAAGCTATACTTCTCTTCGCTAACACAACCCGTCTTTGGATCAATCAACGAATAAAAATAGACATAGTCCTTTTCTCTAGGATCCGCAGTCTCCACATTTGGAGCGGCAAGCGGAGCTGGCGCAGGTGCCCCACCCAAGTCTCCTGCCAACACAGGCTCCAAATCAAGGAGTTCATCCTCCCAAACGATTTTATACTCGGAATACTTAGCCATTGCCTGAGTTAAGGCCGTCTTTCTTGCAGGATCGTTCTCACACATTGGATCCAAAACTATATTTTCACCAACAGGAGAAGGGTTTGCAATTATCTGAATAGAGTCATACTTATAGCAAGAGTTAGCCTCAGGGTAAGCATTGTCATATACCTTCACATAAAACATAGTACCCTCTTTGGTTGCATCTGACCAATCAACTACCAAAGGATCGGCCGTTGTGCCAATAGTATATGCAATCTCTTTAGAATTACGAGTATCACGATGCCAAGAAATTCTATATTGGTCATAGCCATCCACCGAAACATCCTTCGTGGAAAGAGTTGTCGATTCTCCCTTACAAAGATTTACCACCTTATATGGCTCTGACGTTGTAGTAGTCATAGACGAAGCAATAATCAAATCCTTTGGCTCCGTACATGTAGGGCAACTGATTCGACAAGGGATTTCATCTGATATCGTATAACTTGCACACGGATCATCTCGGTTAAAATCAGCCTCATCCGTATTCTCCAATGTATATTCACTACCTGCGATGACACGGAAATAGATGACTTGACCATCCTCAGCTCCAACAAAAGGAGTTTCACCCGCCTTCATCTTTTGAACCGTACTCAAAGAGCCGATATTCTTCCATGATTTCTTATCCTTTGGCGTTTTACTCCATTGATACAAGAACCTAGTATTTGCTTCTCCACCGAAATAGTTGGTCAACATTTCAGATGGCTTTGCATATATTTCAATCTCACTTTCCGTATTGGAACAAGTGACCGTATCCACAGCCAACGTATTCAAATCGAAGTACGCCTGCAAAGACGGAGCCGCACAAGCCCTGATTATGATATCGTCAAGCACCAAGTCGTTACCATTTTCAGACACATCCGAATTGTTCACTATTTCCAAAAGCACGGCATCCTTCTTCTCCAAGAAAATTTGGCAAGACAATTTCACCCATGTTCCTGTACCACCAGACTCCTCATTCGTAGCAGTACCCTTCATCTCCACCTTATTGTCTGCATTTCCGACCTCAGACAAACGAGCAGTGATATCCACAGGGTTATATGTTCCAGAAGCCGAATTGGTAAAGACAGAGAAATAACACTCAAAGAAGAGCTGCCTATTCTGACAAAGATTTGAAATCGTTCTTTCATATATATTTTGACCCTTGGTATGAGGATTACAGTTCACGAAGAGTGCGCAACCCTCCAATTTTCCAGAGTGATCCATTTCCGGCGTATCCAACGGCTTCTTCTTTCCTCCTATTCGGTTCGCCCATTCCAACATAGCACCATCCATACCTTGAACTGGATTATAACCAGTCAAAACACCAGCCACCGTATATTCTCCATCGACCAACGGACCTTTCGTTCCATTGAACTTACATCCCAACGGAGCATCATCCAATGCGTATCGGAAAGGAGTTGCTGTCGTCTTCGTCACCTGCACAGGGTTTGAGATATCAGAGAAATCCCAAACCTTATATGTCGTACCCTTCTTATCCGACAAATCAAATTCACCAAAATCCTCCTTAAAAATCACCTTACGAGAGGCAGGGACTGATTTTCCATCCACCGTAATCTCGCAACACTTCTCAGAAACAATTTTGAGCGTGTTGGACTTAAAGGTTTTGCCACCATACGTCACATCCAATCTGAACTCAAAGCTACCTGGATTTGCTGGTGTTTCAAACGTATAGTTTGGAGAAGTGGCACCAGATATGGCCTGTCCATCTTTATACCACTGATAAGTGGCGCCGACATACTCCGTACCGCTCTTAAAGAAGTTAGCGAACTCACCAGCACAAACGCTCTCACCATCCGTACAGATTATTTCGGGAGCGATATTACCAAGCACCTCAATCTTTGTGATTTCAAAAGCATGGCAATCACCAGAATAACCAGTCGTTGCATTGATTCGGATGTCAACCAAGCCATCAGCACCGACTTTCACCATAGCATTCGAGTAAGAGCCCTTAGCACCCATTGCCACTTGCTTTACATCTTCTCCTTGCGTTATATTATATTGGTCTGCATTAATCGCCACCTTAAATTGGGCACGACCCGCACCATTGGCACAAGACTTATTGGCAGCCAAATCATCATCAATCACACTACGGTACTCAATCTTCACCGTCGCCGTAGAGTTTGGAGCCAAGCCTGCCACTTGATAGGTCAGAAGCGTCTTGTTCACCGTCACCCTTGCAGGAGAGAATACGATACCCCAACCATCCTTAGGCGCATCCACATAATTCAAAGAGTCCAAAATAATCGGATTACTCGTAATCGCATAATGAGACTTCGTATGGAAATGGGAAGAGTTTGGAACCTTATTCTTAAAATCATAATCAACATCTGCTGGGAAAGGAGCATCAACAGATACTGTTCCCGGCAATATACCAGTAAACTCGATATCGCTAATTGCACCATACTCATTAATAGCCTTCTTCGGGCACTCAAAATCCGTACCCGAAACTAATACCTGAGCGGAGCCTCCTAACGACCATAACAAAAGAGGGACAACTACTATCCTCTTCTTTACACTATTCATAAACCCCATAAATACACCCTATTATATTTACACTTATACATTTTTTCACTCACTCACCTATCAACAAAAACAAGTAAAGGCAACCTTCATCGAGGTCGCCGTTACCCTATCATTATAGAATTCGATTCTTTACCATTATCATCTACAGAAGTGTTTCGTTATACACCAAGAGTAGCCTAACATAATCTCATGTGAACCTGAGTTGTGGTGGTTCAAACCTGTCAGACCCAATTGATAAGCATAACCGATACGGAAACGCTTGTAGCGAATTCCACCCATTGGATAGAAGGCCAACGATTGAGAGTTGCCATCATCCAAGCAATGGCGGTAGGAGGCCTCCAACCAATAAGAGAGGTCTTCGTTGTCTGGTACCGTCTGCATGAACTTCAAGTTGATATCCAACTGACGCTGATCATCCACATTACCCTTGAACATCAAGCCTGGCTCAATTGTCATATTGTTATCCAAATCGATGTCGTAGCCCAAGAAGGCAAAGTAAGTCAACGGACGAACCGGCTCGTCAACACCCAACTCCGTCAACTCCGTAGGCAACAAGTTCATGGCTGATGCACCGAAGAAGAAGTTGTCCCACAAGAAGTACAAACCGAAGTTCGCATTGAAATAGATACCCTTATCCTGGTCTCCGTTACCCAATGAAGGGTCGGAAGAGTTCTCGTCCGTAAAGAGCTTGCTTGAGAAGGCGTAGCGGTTAGCCACTGCCGAAATACCGAAGGACAACTGGCGTTCGATGGAACGATCCTTCATGAAGTAGCCGCTATTCTCAGACAACGGAATATGGTAGGCGAATGTAGCCTGACCACCTTGACGGTAGGAATAACCATTCCTATCATTATATACATAAGCACCCAGACCGACATTTTTCAAGACACGCGTCCTGAAACTCAACGTCTGCGTCATCGGCGCATCGTCCATTCCCATCCATTGAAATTTACCCGTCAACATGAGGTGGGAGCAACGCTCAGCACCTGCCACGGCCGGATTGACCAGATAATAATTGAAG
>JAGCWQ010000199.1 GCA_017961765.1 Paludibacteraceae bacterium
ATACCATGCCTGGACACAAATGCAACTTGGACACAGCTGTCGCTGTCAACGACGGCACATACGCCATCATGAGCAGTACGGCATGGGCGTTTCCTAAAAATCCGTCCCAACGTTTCTTCAAAATGGGAAGGGACCACACAGGAAACAAGGACGGCGCCATGCTTGTGGTCAACACCGACGGAAGGATGGTGGACAAAGTCATCTACGAACAGACCATCGACTTTCCTCTTTGTACAGCCAACAAATACCACTTCTCCATGTTCGCAGCAAGCATCACAGCCTTCGAGTGTATGAAAGCTTCGTTGGAAATCGTCATACTCGGTGATGGGTCAACGGTAATAGCGAGAAAGGAGACCGGAGAAATTCCTTGGTGGGAATCGGCCAAGGAGATCGACAGATATTCAGACGACCCTCAGACGGAGCGTCAATGGGAAGAATATGGCGTAGATTTCGAATCAGAGGGATATAAAAGCATCACCATCCAAATAGTCAACCGCGCCAAATGCACGGAAGACGGCAGAGACCCTGCCACTTTGGAGGAATGGGAAGGTTGCGAAGCCGGCAACGACTTTGCAATCGACGACATAGCCCTCTATCGATACGACCAAGAGGAGGTGCCCGATGCGGAGGTCTCTTCGACAACCGTCACCAGCCAAAACCAACTAAACTCCGATTGCATCTACACCTCCAGCTACAGCATCCCGTTATCCACCCTGACTAGCTGGCAGAATATCTACCCTTCCGTTTACTTCCTTTGGCAAGTAAGCGAAGACGGGCACACTTGGACAAACATGCAAGAGCAAAGCGGAGTCAACAAACTGGAGATGGAGACTGAAGCCGATGCGACCAAAACCCTCCGCTATAGAGTCATCATCACCGGAGGCATGACCGCAAAGGAAGGTGAAGAAGTGGCCTTGCAAATCGCAAAGAACGGAGGTCCCGATGACGGATGCTATAAATATGCCATTTCCAACACGTTGGCCGCCGCAAAGATGGAATCGGACTGTTCCTACAGCAGCAACCTAAAAAAGATTTGGAGAGAGGATTTCGGCCTGCTTGATTCATTCTCCACCAAGGGCTTCGACGGCATGGGACCTCTTATGAAAGCTTTCGACAAAGAGAGCGACACTGAATTCAAAAATTCAATGTACATCGTCAGCTCCGCCGTAGATACCGCCATCTACATCGAAAACTCTTGGAACAAATATCCCGAAAAGGATTCAAAAGGCATCGCCTCAACAGCCAACAACGCCTACCTCTACATGCGTTTCGGGAAAGCGAGCACTGCCGCATCGGAGAATATTCTATTCGACAAAGCCATCAGCGGACCGTTCTGCAACTGCAAATCCTATTTGTTCTCTTTTTCCGCCTGCAATCCAGGGCAATGGGGAGAGGTACTAATCAAGGCAAGAGCTATTGACGAGGCTGGTTCTATCTTGGGCGAAGAGTCTTTCAAATTCAGAGGCATGGAAGGCAAAGCGTGGATACACAATTCCGTCTCCTTCGATATTGAGAAGAATTACAAAAAAAGCATCCATATTCAATTGATCAACGAGAGCCAAGATGAGTACAACCGATTGGCCATAGACAACATCGAAGTTGCCGTTTGCGGAGACATTCTCCCCGATGCGACCATCGGAATCGACCACTCCTCTCTCGATTATCTCGTTGGGTTCGACTGCAACGAAACCCCATTCCATACATTCGGAGTACTCCATGCTGAGGATTGGAATCACCAATACCCCAACTTCGGTTGTGCATGGCAATATAGTCACGACGGAGGTGTGAATTGGAACTACTTCGCAACGGGCGACCAATTGGACTATGACAACGGGGAAGGCGGCTTAATTGAATATCGAGCCATCCTCGCAGAGACAAAAGAAATCGCAGAAAAGATAGCCAAAGAAGGCAAACCAGCCGATCCATGCGACACATACGTCATCTCCAACACCATTGGATTCGATTGTAAACCATCAGGTTGCAAAGCTCCTATTTTCGCCTTTTCGGAGAAAGACACTATCGAAATCTGTAATGACACACAAGAGATGATATCGCTCAACGTGGAGAAAAAGAACAACGTCAATGTGGATGAAATCTTTTGGTTCTCCTCGCCTGCAGGAAAGAACAAATGGAACTTGATAGAGTCTCAAAAAACGCTAACGTACGACGTACTGCCAAAGGAATCTACGGATTACCTTTTCTTGGCAATAAACGACACCTGCCGTTCCGATTCCATCTTCACTAGAATCAACGTTCACGAAGCCATCACCCTGAAAGAAACAGAAGACACGACGCTCTGCACCAATGGCGACATCAAGTTAAAAGCCAGTGTTTTATCAGGAGAGCCTACCCTCTTCTCTTGGAATGGGGAGTCAGGGGAAAAGGATGAATTCTCCATCACGAATATAACAGAGAAACAATCCGTCACGCTCTCCGCAACTGATGGTGTCTGCACCTCCGAAACAATCAAGGTCAACATCAACGTGGAAGACTCCGTCCATATCAGACTCTCCATTGACAAAGAAGAAATTTGTGCAGGAGAAAAAATCACTTTGACCATTGAAACAAAAGAGGACGAGGCGAAGAAATACTCTTTACAAAAATCGGAATATGGGACATTGAGCAACCTTAATATCCGAGAGTCCTTCTCTGAAGTGCCTCAAAATCCGACCATCTATACTCTAAAAGGGGAATCAAAACATTGTCCGGAAGTCGTGAAATCCGTCCATGTAGAACTAAACGAGATACCATCCGCCCCTTCCGGCTCACTGAAAGTAGATTACCTGCTCGCTGACGCACTCAACGGCACGTTCAAGAATCTATTGGAGCAAAACCCCAAAGCCGTAATCATAGAGGATGGCTACACCTACACTTGGTATGACTCCGACGAGAATGCGATTGGCTCCATTCCGCCAACGCCAGAGGTACCGGCAACAGACAATACGGAAGACACCTACACCACCTTCTATATAGAGAGGACCTCGGAGAAAGGGTGCGTGAGTTCAAGAGCAAAGGTATCGGTCAGCATATTCTCCGCACCAGCTCCAAGCACCCAAGATTTGGAGTTTTGTTTAGGAGAAAAAGCAGAAAAACTAAGTGCGGAGATCTCCACCAACGGAGAGAGTTCAAGCAATGACTTCGAACTGATTTGGTACTCGACAAAAGAGGGAGGAACGCCATTAACGGAAGCTCCCACACCTAACACGGAGAAGGAAGGCGTGACCACCTTCTATGTCTCCCAAAAGAACAAGGCGACACAAGCCGAAAGCGGACGAGTTCCTCTTACCGTTACCGTCCACAAAGTAGAGAAACCCGTTTTGGGCGAGAACAAGACATCCTACTGCAAAGAAGAGGAGGCCATTCCTCTATCCGCCTATGCGACAGACGACAAGAATCAGTTAGTATGGACTCTCAACGGAGAGAAAACCTCGGCAAACAGCATCAACACCTACGTCAACAGCACGACGACCTACACCTATAAGGTGCATCAGACTTTCAGCATTGCAGAAGGTCATGTTTGTACGAGTCCAGAAGAGAGCATTGAGATAAAAGTCACAAGTGTAGAAGCACCACAAGGCTCCTTCCATATCGACTACACCCGCTTAGAGGCTGAAAACAACGGAGGAAGATTCTTGAATAATCTCTTGGAACAAAACGAGGAGGCTGTCCTTGCCTCAGCAGGTCACTCGCTACTATGGTACGACGAAGCGCAAAAATTGATAGGTGAAACAGCCCCAACCCCAAGCTATGACAATAATTGGGAAGCAGGCAAAGTGATAGAATTCACCTACTATGTCGCTCAAAGAGAAGATGAGAGCGGTTGCGCAAGCGAAATGAGGGAAGTAACCGCATCCATCAACGATGCGCCAACCCCTATCGTCTCCAATCTGAACTACTGCCTCAACGGGAAACCCAACAAACAAAGTTTCAAAGAGGATTTGATCAGTGCGGCAAGCATCAACACCATCCCAGGCGGAGACCCCATCTCACACTACCGTCTTGTCTGGTTTAACGGAGAAGGGGACTACAAGGCTAACGCAGAGTCAGGAAGCGAAGAACCCACCTCTTTCCCTAACACGGAGCAAGTGGGCGTACAATATTTCTACGTATGCCAAAGGAACACGCTAACAGGTGCACTCAGCACCCCTTCTAAAATTCAAGTGACCGTCCACGCTTTGCCTGTCCTTTCAACCCAAGCCCTACCTCCCGTATGCAGCTATGACGGAGAAAGCGTCGAGATAGACTTGAACACAGGCATAGACCATACCCAAGACCTCTTCAATTACGAGATTGAATTCTTCTCCAACGGAAAACTCGACGAGAAGATCAACTCCACTGTAAGCCAAGCAGGTTCATACTATGCCGTAAGCCACTATTCTCCAATAGAAGGCCTGACTTGCTACTCCGAGCCACAAAAGATAACTGTTGAGAGTCAAGAGTTGAGCACCCCTATCATCACCGGGGAATCCACCGTTTGTCCTGGTTCAAGCCTCACGCTAAAGGCTTCCGCGACAAGTGGCAACACAGAGGGGCTCATCCTTTACAATTGGTCATGCGACACCCCTAACACGCTCCCCAACTCCGACAATTATCAAATAACGACAGAGAGCCTATCCACAACCTACGGAGACACCTATTCCTTCACCGTAACTGCCACCGCCGGCATCTGCCAGAAAGAGAGTGCTCCGCACAAAGTCACCATCGGAAATGCTCCGTTGGAAGGCTCGCTAATCATTACGGAGAAAGGCTTGGAAGAACCGATTGGAGTCATTACCCAAGCAACAGGCAACGAGTTCTATGCTTGCGGCGAAGAGCTAACATTCACCACCGACTTTCAAAAGAGCAACGGCAATTACCTATGGTCCAACGGACAAATAGGAGCCACCATCACAGAAAAGGCAATGGCAGGCGATGCAACCTACCAACTGACATTCACCAACAACTGTCCAACAACGGTGGAATTCACCATCCACACCCTACCTCTCGCCCTATTCAGCGAACCTGAGAATTTCAGCGGATGCGAAGGCGAAACTTTGTCACGAAAGTTAGAGGTGGATTGCAAAGAAGAGAACTACAAGGTGACTTGGAGAAAACCAGACGGCACCACTCTAGAGGGATTCGGAGAAACGGGAAGTGGAATAACCATCGAGAAAACACAGATTAGCGACAACGGCGTTTTCGAATACGAAGTGTCCAACCGACTTTGTTCGATAAAAGGAAGCTTTGAGGCTGAGGTGAAAGAGCCTATCCTTTTCAAAACAGAAGAGAATATCCTCTTGGAACGAGGGAAAGACACGACGCTCCGAATCGAATTTGAGAAAGAACGTCCGCAACTTATCGAATGGAAAGAAAACGGAGAAACCGTCAACATAGAGGCGGAATACGAAATCCAATCCATTTCAAGAGACCACTCCTTCGACATCGTCCTAAGCGACCCTAAGTATTGCGAGACGCACGCAAAGGTTGATGTACAAGTTGATGCTTCCCTTGTTCTATCCATGACATTGAAAGACAGCATCTGTGCTTCCGAGAGCACAACACTACTTATCGACACGACTGGGACTGGAACTTGTAGGGACAAAAACAAAACTTGCACACTGACTATTCAAGAGGAGTGCGCCGGCAACGTACGAGACATCAGCAACCAAGGCCATTATGAAAACGGTATGTATCGAATAGATGTAGCACCTTCCAAAGATGCGAAATACACGGTCACACTCAAGTACGGAAATCAAAAGGAGGAAAGGTCTCAATCCGTCATCGTACTTCAACCTATCGAGATCAAACCTGTTTCTCAAACTGAGGTATGCAGCGACGAACCTGTTTCCATCGAAGTAGCCGTCACACCTAAAGAATCCATCATTGAATGGGAAGAGGACGCAAGCATCCAAAGTGGCAGATATGGCAACACCATCACCGTGGCTCCGCACTTCACAAACGGAAGCAACCATCAAGAGGTGCACACCTACCACTTCACGGCAAGCTACGCCTTCTGCACACCGAAGAGTGGCAGTGTATCCGTCTTGGTTGACGAACCTATCGAAGGAATGATTTCCGGAGAAAAGGCCCTCTGTTTGGGAGAAAGCACGACCCTATCGGCTGCCAATTTTGAGGCAAGCTCCTACGTATGGGACAACGCAGACAGTTCACGAACGGCCTCCATCAACGTCACGCCAGACAGCAGCACGACCTACACGGTCAACATGAGTAGAGGCGAGTGCAAAGCAAAAGCGGAGTTCCATTTGGAGGTTGCAACACTGCCAGTCATCCTATCCATCGATTCTGTCGGCACCCGCTCACGCCTTATCAAGACGAAGCCGGGGAAGGGCACCCAACCTTTCCTTTACTGGGTTGACAGCAAAGAAGCGTCAGAAGAAGAACGGATAGACAACCTCACTTTCACCAAACATGTCGCGCATGTAGAGGATGCCAACGGATGTAAGGCAGAGATGGAATTCAAGATGAGTGCACCGACGATTCTATTCAATAGCTTCTTCTCTCCGAATGGAGACGGAATCAACGACACTTGGGAAATTGCCTCCCTTGCGGAACTCTATCCCGACGCCATCATTAAAATATTCGACCGTAGCGGAAAACTCCTATACGAAGGCCATGCGGACGAAGGTTCTTGGGACGGCACCTACAATGGGAAGCCAATGCCTACCACCGATTATTGGTATGAAGTCAACATCCCTGAAATCAAGAAATTGTATGTAGGACACTTCACACTAATCCGTTCCAACTAAAACATTGATATATAAACAAAAGTCCGCTGTACTCGACGAGCACAGCGGACTTTTTTCATTAGACTCTATCTTACAACGTTGCCAAAAACTCCTCGTACGACATCAATCTCGTACCATTCTTAGCAGCCTTCTGCAATTTAGAACTACCCGAGTTAGGATCGGCACAAACCAAGATGTCCAAATCCTTCGTCACGGCATCCTTCACCGAATATTTTCCAGCAGCCATAGCTGTCAGTTCGTTCCTCGAATGGCCAGGGCAAGCACCTGTAAAGCAAACGCTTGGAAGGTCGGTCGGAGTCTCTTCCATCTCGGACACCTCCTTAAAGACAAAATACTTTCTCAAAGCCTCAATCTCTGCCGAATAGGAATCCAAGAACTCCAACAATGCATTCGCCGTGGTATCTGCAAATCCGTCAATAGCAACAATCTCGCTATACTTCAACGACAAAATATCGTCAAGCGTCTTATTCCCCAACTGGTTCAACTTCTTCTCATCGAAAAGCTTCAAGTCAAATGTCGCCAAGAACTGAGCCGCTGTTATCGGCTTTGCCAAAGCATCGCGCATTTGGAGATAGATTTTTTCTCCGTTCACCCCTCCGGCATACTTATTAAAGACAGTCTTGTCGTCCCCCATGCACATTTCCAAGAAATCCTCCACAGGGAGACTAATATCCTCCAAATTTTTCAAGAAAGCCTCGCCAGTACCCTTCACATCAAACACCTTGAACATCCTTCCATAACGATGTCCCACCTTCTTAGGACAGGTCGGCGTCAGACAAACAGGGATTCCCGAATCGTTGACCTGCACCTCACCGCCACAGACGGGACAAACCGTAGGAATTTCGAAGGCATCACGCTTAGGATGAAGCACCTTGTCAACCTGCGGGATAATCAATCCATGTTTAGTCATAATCACTTCGGCCCCCTCGTAAACGCCCAACTCATTCATTATGTTAACGTTAGCCAAGCTTGCCCTTGAGACCGTCGTTCCTTCCAACTCCACAGGATCCACCTCGGCAACCGGGCCAAAATATTTGCCTCGAAGTTGCCATACAATCTTGCGAACCGTCGTGACGGCCGACTGGCAATTCGGTTTATAAGCAACATTGTTCAATGGAGTATGACGCATCAAATCCTCTTTGTTCACCTTGTTTTGCTTGATTACGATTCCATCACACGGAATCTCACCATTCGGTTCCAAAGAGTCCTTCCACTCCTTCAGTTTAGACAAAGATGGATTCACCTCAAAACGAGGAATTTGGAAACCGCACTCCTTCAAAAAAGAGAGTTTGGATTGCTCCGAAACATCATATTTATTGTCATTGTCAAACAAATCGTATGCGATGAAGTTGAGTTTATCGCAGTCAGCGCCATCCAAACGCTTGATAATACCCGCCGCCATATTTCGAGGATTCTTTCCATCTGGGAAATGTTTTTCGAACGTAGAACAGAACATGACAACTTCGCCACGGATGCTGCCATTGAAATCGGTTTTCAAGACCATCGGGATTCCCTGAACCTTCGACACGTTCGTCGTTGTATCGTCGCCATACTCACCATCGCCACGAGAACGCACGTAAGCCAAACGACCATTTTTATAGGTAAGGAGTTGCCCGTTTCCGTCGATTTTCAATTCTGCCACGATATCCGTATGGGGATGCTTGCTCCACCACTCCGCCATCTCCTCATCGGTGTTACATTTTTCAAGGGTTCCCATCGTTGCATCCAACTTATACTTTGTGGAGACACCTTTTAAATCGCTACCAATCACATTTCCAAGGAGTACCGAATCAGGCTGTTCCTTCTTCAATTTAGCGATCAACGCATCGTAATCAGAGTCACTAATCAACTCATTACCCTGATAATAAGCATCCGCATATTTTTTGATTTCTAATTCAAGTTCTGTCATCAATAAATAGTA
>JAGCWQ010000200.1 GCA_017961765.1 Paludibacteraceae bacterium
AAAAAAGTATTTACTTTGCAAACCAAAATAGGATTTTGAAAGTTTTACAGAACTATTAAAGATAGAAATAATGATTTTTACGGCGATTACAAGTGTTGTTGTTATAGCATCAATCCTTTTGATTTGTGTTGTGCTTATCCAAAATTCAAAGGGTGGTGGTTTGTCTTCTGGTTTTTCTGCTTCAAACCAAATCATGGGTGTACAGAAGACGACAGACTTTATCGAGAAGGCTACGTGGGCCCTTGTTGGTTCTATCGTTTTCTTGAGTGTCATCTCTACGAAGTTTATCTCAACCGATAATACCCCGCAAGAAGCGACTGACAATATAGAGGTTCCTGCAGAGACTCCTAACATGGGTAGCTCCGCTGAGTGATTTTTTTCTATTGATTCGGCATACGAAGGCAGGTGGTTTTCCGTCTGCCTTTTTTCGTTTGCGGAAATCTGTAGCTTTGATGAAAAACACAAAACGAGAGTTTCTACGTATGTGTTTTATGACTATTTCTTATTGAAAATTAACATTATATAATCTATAATGATTTTTGTATGAAAAGATTTTTTTATTTTATGCTTTCGCTTTCCTTGCCAGTTTTTATGGCATCGTGTGGCGGTGGAGCTTCTAAGCAAGCAGAGCAGAAAAATGATTCCACCCAAGTGGAGCAGTTCGAAAAATTTAAATTGGGCAATGGTGTGAATGTCAGTCACTGGCTCTCTCAATCGGATAGAAGGGGAGAGGAGCGTGCTAAGCAGATCGTCAAGGCCGATTTCGATTCTATCGCAGCCATGGGCTTCGACCATGTGCGTATTCCTGTGGATGAGGTGCAATTGTATGACGACTCATTGAACCGTCATCAGGATGCGTTCGAACTCTTGAAGAATGCCATAGATTGGGCGATTGAGGATGGCTTGAACGTGATTGTGGATTTACATGTCATCCGTTCTTTCCACTTCAACAACGAAAACGGCAGGCCTAACACCTTGTTTACGGATCCTGCCGCACAGGAGAATATGGTTAAGGTTTGGTTGGATTTGCAGCAATTTTTGATGGTTTATCCTAACGACCGTGTGGCATACGAATTGCTCAACGAGGTCTCTGCTCCTACGCATGAGGCTTGGAACCAATTGATTGAGAAGAATGTCAAGGCGTTGCGTGCTTTGGAGCCTAATCGTATGATTGTTGTGGGTTCTAACTGGGCACAGACTATTGCTGCATTCGACTCTTTGCGTGTGCCTGAGGGTGATAAGAATTTGATTGTCAGCTTCCATTACTACAGTCCGCTTTTGATTACCCACTATGGAGCACCTTGGTCGGATGCCAGCCTCTACAAGGGTAAGGTGACTTATCCAGGCCTTCCTATCGCCGATACTTCTTGCTATAAGGAGATGAAGCCTGAGGATGTGGCTAAGATTAGGGTTCATAATGTGGCTTACAATCGTGACAGCATGGCTCGTGACATGATGCACGCTATTGAGATGGCCAAGGATTGGGGATTGGAACTCTATTGCGGTGAGTTCGGTTCCTACCCAAGATTTATTGACCAAGAGACTCGCTTGAAATGGTATGATGATTTGGTGAGCATCTTCCGCCAATACAATATCAATAATGCGCACTGGTGCTATAAGGGTGATTTCCCTGTCGTAAAGGAGGATGGCTCGGCTAATGAGTTGCCTGCTATCTTGACGAGAAAGTAAGCCGATTCGGAAGTTATTCGTGCTATCGGCGCGTGATAGTTATAGCTTAGCCCTTTAGGTGGGCTCAAAACAAAAAGGCAACCCCTCCGTTCTGGATGGGTTGCCTTTCTTGTAAGCGATTGGGTTATTTCTCTGTGATTAGGACATCTAACAGAAGATCCCAAAATTTCTTGACTGTGGAAATCGATATCTTCTCTCCTGGCGCATGGTTGCCGATAATCGTAGGACCGATGGAGATCATGTCCATGTCCGGATATTTTTCTAAGATGAGTCCACATTCCAACCCAGCGTGGATAGCTTCGAACCGTGGCAATTCCTTGAATAGCTTTTGGTACGATTGTCCAACTATTTCTTTCACTTGGGAGTTCATGTTGGGTTTCCATCCTGGATATCCGTCTCCGTAGGCTACATCGGCTCCTGCAAGGGCGAATACACTTCCGACCTGATTCTTGATGTCGTGCTTCTTGCTCTCAACCGAACTTCGTTGGCTGGTTCCTACGATGATGGTTTGTTTTTGGAAGTCCATCTTGATGGAGGCCAAGTTGGTTGATGTCTCTACCAAGCCAGGAATGTCGCGGCTCATGCCTATGACACCGTGCGGACAAGCGTAGAGCGCGTTGAGCAGACGGTCTGTCGTCTCTTTGCCGATGACGGAATCGGCCTTTTCGTGGGATTGAAGTTCCATTTGGAAATCCTTTTCGCTTGGCAACTCCTTCTCTATCTCGGCAATGAAGAGGTTCAGTAGGACGCGGACTTGTTCCTTCTGTGAGAAATCCACGGCGGCGATGGCGGAAGCCTCCCTAGGGATGGCGTTGTGCAGATTTCCTCCGTCGATAGATTGGAGATAGACGGCTGTCTTTTGGTTTAGAGTCCAAAGAAACCTGTCGAGTATTTTAATCGAGTTGCCCCGTTCCTTCTCAATGTCTTCGCCTGAATGTCCGCCGAGCAGTCCTTTGACTTTCACCTCAAAGAAGAAGAGGTTATTCTTTGCTGGTTCTTGTTGGTAGTGGAAGGTGGCAATAGTGCCGATACCTCCAGCGCAACCTATGCAGTACACCCCGTCCTCCTCCGAGTCTAGGTTGACTAGTCTTCTTGCCTTGATTATGCCACTTTTGAGGTTGAGAGCCCCTGTCAGGCCCGTCTCCTCCTCAACGGTGAAAAGACACTCGATGGGGCCGTGTTGGATGTTGTCGTCCGCAAGGATGGCTAGTTGCGCAGCCACGCCGATACCATCGTCGGCACCTAAGGTGGTCTCTGGGGCTCTTAGCCAATCGCCCTCCACCACTGCTTGGATGGGGTCTTTGCTGAAATCATGTTGTGTCCCTTGGTTCTTCTCGCAGACCATGTCCATGTGCGATTGAAGGACGATAGGGGTGAGGTGTTCCAATCCTGGAGTGGCTGCTTTACGGATAAGAATATTGCCAACTTCGTCGGTCTGCGTCTCCAAACCTTTTGATTTTCCAAAATTGACGATGTATTCGATGATTTTCTCCTCTTTCCCAGATGGATGGGGAATTTTGCATATCTCATCGAAGTAGTGCCAAACTATCTTTGGCTCAAGATCTGTCATCTTTTTCATCTTCTATATTGTCTCTTGGGGTGCTTCTTTTGCACCGCTGTTTTTTCTATTGCAAGGTACGAATAAAAAAGGAATTTTCCCAAGACCCCAAGGGTCGAATCTTTGCGAAAGAGTGAACTGATGGTTCCCTTGCGTTTGTTGGTTAGAGAATGGACGAGGATTGTGGGTTGCCTGCTTTTTTGCTGTAAAATAAAAAAACAGTAGGTAAAATGGGTAGAATGGATTACCTTTGTGTGTTTGAATTATGGACCCTTTTGAGTAATTTTAGTAAAAAAGGATCTAAAGGCTATCTAAGCGATATTAGTTAAAATAAGATTAGTTAAAACAGGTTTCTATTTATGATTAAGCAGTTTTTCCCAGTGTTGGTTCTTTGTTGTGGCGCGTTGTGTGCCGATGCAGCTGTTCAGTACATGATTGTTGAGCAGAAGAGCGGAGAGAAGTTTAGTTTTTTGCTAAAAGACAATCCTGTAATCACTTATGAGGATGGTGCTTTGGTGGTAAACGGAAGTGCCACGACATCTTATGCCATTGAGGGATTACGTAATTACCATTTCTCAGAAGATGGTGAGGCGGGCGTAGAGAGTCTGAGAGCCAATGTCGTACGTGTTTATAGTTTGGATGACAACACGATTGGCGTGGAAAATGCCCCCAACGGATCCAAAATTTCACTCGTGAATATCAATGGTTTTGTGGTGTTTTCATCCAAGGCTGCTCCAAGTGGTGTGGCTACTGTTTCTTTGCCGAAAGAAAAAGGCATTTATGTGCTTTCTGTAGGCGATCAATCTTTCAAAATTATTCGTAAATAAATATAAAGGAGATTAGCATGAAGAAGGTTTTTCTTTCATTGATGTTTTTGTGGAGTCTGCTGTTGGCTGATGCTACCCCTTACATGTATGTGAAGACTGTTGACGGTAAGATAGAGACGTTTGATGCAGAGAAGGTCTCTGAAGTATATTATGAAAAGGTGGAAGAAGCTAAGGAAGTCGATGGCGTGACTGTGAGTGGAAATGTGTGCGGTTACACCTATGTCGATTTAGGCTTAAGTGTGAAGTGGGCAACTTATAATGTTGGTGCGACTACGCATTTGGAGGTTGGCGACTATTTCGCATGGGGAGAAACACAACCCAAAGATAGCTGTGATATGAGTACATATAAGTGGTATGATAGCGTTTCTGAAAATATAACAAAATATTGTGATGCGGACGGTAAGACGGTTTTGGAAGCGGAAGATGATGCAGCTACTGTGAAGTGGGGCAATGATTGGAGAATGCCTACTGAAGCGGAAAGACAAGAATTGGAAGAGAGTTGTGATTGGACATGGACATATAATTTTAACGGGGCTGGTGTTGCTGGAATAAAAGGGGTAAGTAAGATAAATGGAAATGTGATATTCCTTCCTGCAGGGGGGTATGTGTATAAATACGGATCCACAAGCATTGGTACTCATGGCGAATATTGGTCGTCTTCGCTTGAGGATTCGAAATATGCATATATGTTTTATTTTACATACGATCAAATAACATGGTTTGGTCTTAACCGTGCGGATGGCCGAAATATACGTCCAGTATCCTCGTCTGTCGCTACGTTGGATGATTCTTCGGATGCTATTACCAATATGTGTGTGAAGACTATAGACGGAAAGGTTGTGGTTTTTGATGTGGAGAAAGTTGTTAAAGTGTATTATGATATGTACTCTTGGCCTACTGTGAGCGGGGAAATCGGTGGCCATCCTTATGTTGACTTGGGTTCAAGTTGTGGTAAATGGGCGACCTACAATGTTGGAGCTACTAAAACAACCGAGTATGGTGATTATTTTGCCTGGGGAGAGATTGAGCCGAAAGATATTTATACCAATGATAACTATAAGTGGGGTGAATATCATATGACCAAGTATTGTGAAGACAGTGAAGAGGGTGAATTGGATTACAAAACAACGCTTGAAGCGGAGGATGATGCTGCTACAGCAAACTGGGGTCCTGCATGGAGAATGCCTTATTGGGGAAAGTTTAATGATTTGTTTTTCGCTTGTGATTGGATTTGGACAGACGACTTCAATGACACTGGCGTGGCTGGACAGATAGGAATAAGCAAGGAAAATGGAAACACAATATTTTTCCCTGCTGCTGGCTCGCTCGGTGATTCGGAATCTGTGGTTTCGGCTTTAGGAACTTGTAATTATTGGAGTTCATCGCTTTCTAGTGTATGGTCTGATCGTGCATATGGCATATATAAAAGTAAATATAATCTAGATGATCCGAATTGTTTATCTATTGCGCGTATTTGGGGCTTAAGTGTCCGTGCTATTGTTGCGGAATAAAATAAAAGATATATCGAACTTCCTCCTTCGGCCTTCTGACTGATGGGGGAAGTTTTTTTTGTCTCCATAGTGGCGACCGTGATTGAAAATCCACGAAATTTGAGAAACGAAAATGCATCCATGATTTTGAGAAATAGGTGCGAATCCACATTTTTTATAAGCCGAGACGCTCGTTCCCGACTTAAATAAAGTTAAAAAGCCTCTGTATATATGAATTATTCAGAAAAAAGGAGCATGGGCTATGTTTTGAATCTACTTCCTATTTATATTTGCAGTTGGAAAAGTAGGAAAACGATTATGGGTAGTGTTTTTTTGTTGACATTGGCTATCATAGGCATATCGGTCCTGCTCCTCTGCGTGAGGATTATACTCGTGAAGGGAGGACGGTTCTCAAGCAAACATGTGGGGCAAAGCAAGGCGATGCAGGAACGTGGTATCTATTGCGTCCAGACGCAAGACCGCATGGCACGCATGAAGCGTTAGCCTTTTCAACTTTGATGAATTTAAAGAATAACTTAAGTATAAAACGAGATTAAATGAAAAACGTTAACACCATTATTCTTGCTGTGTTATGTGTGGCAGTGGGAATTCTATATGTCTTGCATTTCTCATCAAGTAAATGCGATCATTCCTCTACACAGGCTTCAACCTCTGATAAACAATCCGTCTCGATTGATAGTTTTCCGATTGCCTACGTCAATGTGGATACCCTTTTGATGACTTACCAATATGCGAAGGATTTGAACGAGTCGCTCTTGAAGAAGCAGGAGAAGTCTCGTAAGGAGTTGGCTGAGAAGGATGCTCGCATCAGAGCCGACTATGCAGCTTACCTCAAGATGGTGGAGGCGTACAAGAACAAGATTGCGACGGGCCAAATCTTGACTCAAGAGACCAAGGAGAAGGAAGAGGCCGTTCTTATCAAGGAGGAAACTCGTTTGAATAAGAAGAATCAGGAATTGAAGGATTTGGATCAACGATTGAACCAAGAGTTATTCTTGGAACAACAGAAACTCAATTCCCAATTGCGTGATACAATCAACGCCTTCTTCTCCATCTATAACCAAGATAAACGTTATAAGATGATCTTCTGTGATACGGGCAATGACAATATCTTCTTTGCCGAGGATTACCTCAATATTACAAGCGAGGTGGTGGAGGCTTTGAACAAGCAGTATAAGCCTGAACAAAAGTAAAAAACGATTATTGACACTTCATACGGGAATGGGTTCGCTCATTCCCTTTTTTGTCTTTATACCTCTACGTAGTCTGTGAATCCTCTTGTTTTGAGAATGTTTTGCCTTTGAAATCGTAAATAATCGTAAATGTTTGAAAAGTTTTGCTCTCTTAATGCTATTTGCTTAATTTTGTTCCGTCAAAATCAGGGTCTTTTTTGGGGATGCTTGGTTTGACAGATTATAAAAAGGGCTTTGTATATAACGCTTATGAAAAGAGTTTTTTTATTCGGTTTGATGTGCCTGGCTGTTTCTGCATCGGCACAAGTATTGGATGCGAAGAAGATTTCCAATTCAAATGACAAGGTGAGAAGCATTGACCAAATGCTTTCGTATGGACAAAAATCGTTAGGTCCAGTCTCCATGACGGGTCCTGAAATCAATGCGGATATGTATAAGCAGTTGGGCATCGAACTCCCAACGACTTGGGAGGCTCAGACGGGTGTCGGAAAAAGCATCTCTAAGATTTCCAAAGTTCAGGCGGGTGACCTCGTCTTCTTTGGAGACGGCAATAGCAAGTGTGTCTTCTTCTCCGGTGTTGCCTATAAGGTGACGAAGGATGGCTTCGACTTCATGTATGTCAACAAGGAGAATGTCTTCACGATGGGAAATACGAACGATACTAATTTCCGCAACTGCTTCGTGACGGCTTCCCACGTGGTGAGCGACAAGGACTTGAAGGCTGCTTACAGTTCATGGGACAAGATGGTCTCCGATGCCGACAAGGCAAAGAAAAACAAGGAGAAGGCTTTCAAGGAGAGCAAGGATTCAAAGGAGGATTTGGCAAAGGCAAAATCTGACATTGAAAAGCTTCAAAAAGAGTTGGAGGATTTGGAGGCTCGCAAGGCTGACAATGAGAAGGATTTGGAGGCCAGCCGTTCCGAATGGCAACAGACGATGGACGCAGCCAACCAAGCAGCTAGCATGGGTGATTCCAACAAGGCTTCCAAAAACTTGGCAAAGGCTCAGAAACAGAACGAGAAGGTCAACAAGAAGTTGAACAAGTATGAGGCTCAAAAGGAGAAGTTGGTGAAGAAAATCGAGTCAACTAAAAAGGATTTAGCAAAGGCTGAAAAGAATTTGGCAAAGGCGGAGAAGAAGGCTGCTAAGGCTGCCGATGAATATGCTTCTGCTCAGAAGGCGGAAGAGGCTGCAGCCGCAAAAATCGCGGATTAATTCTTTTTTTAGGATATAAAAAATGGACTGTTCGAGCAATCGGACAGTCCATTTTGTTTCTGTGCGTTTTTATTTGCTTAGTGCCTCGAAGAGTCGGTCGGCAGCTTGGGCTGCGTCGCCGTCGGCTTCGTCCAACAGTTGGACGAACTTGGAACCGATGATGGCTCCGTTTGCATTGGCTTGGGCACTTGCCAAGGTCTGCTTGTTGCTGATTCCGAATCCGATCATGGTTGGATTCTTTAAATTCAACGAGTGGACATGGTTGAAGTAGGCTTGCTTAGCTTCGTCAAATGAGGACTGTGCTCCGGTGGTGGCAGCCGATGAAACCATGTAGATGAAACCATCCGTGTTCTCGTCGATGAAACGAATGCGCTCGTCACTTGTCTCAGGCGTGATGAGCATGATGATGCGGATGTCGTATTTGTCGGCCACTGGCTTGAATTCTTCCATATAGTCCTTGAATGGGAGGTCGGGAAGGATGACTCCGTCAATGCCTGTCTTTTGGCAACTCTTGCAGAAATTCTCGAATCCGTATTGGATGACAGGGTTCATGTATCCCATCATGATGAGCGGAATGTTCACCTCTTTACGAATATCTTTCAGTTGGGCGAAGAGTTTCTTCAAACTCATTCCGTTTTTTAGGGCCTTGCTTGCGGCGGATTGGATGATGGGACCGTCAGCCATAGGGTCGCTGAATGGGATACCAATCTCGATCATGTTGATCCCTTTCTTTTCGAGGGTCTTGATTACCTCTGCCGTGTTCTCTAGTTTGGGAGCGCCGGCGCAGAAGTATAAACTCAACAAATTCGTTGGTTTTGATTTGAAAAGTTGATTGATTCTATTCATGATGTTTGAATTTTTTTAGAAATGAAATTAGCTTTGCCTCGTCCTTTAGGGCTGGGGCTTTCTCAAATTTTGAATTTAGGTCTATGCCCGCCCATTGTGGGTGTTCAAATGCCTCCAATGCTTCGACGCTCTCTTCTCCAATTCCTCCGCTCAAAAGGAAGGGGGTCTTCCCTTGGTAATTCGTCAAAAGACTCCAGTCGAAGGAGACTCCAGCTCCGCCTTTGGTTGGCGTTTTTGTGTCGAAGACATAGTAGTCGCAACAGCCTTCGTATTTCTCCACCGTGCGGAAGTCTTCCTGCGTACTTATCCCGAAGGCTTTGTTGATGAGCAGGTCACGCTTCAAGGAGGCTTTTAGTGCTTCCCTTAGTTTGCGGCAATAGTCGGGTGTCTCACCTCCGTGCAGTTGGATTCCGTCGAAATGGAACTCATCGGCTTTCTTCACCACCTCGTCGATGGAGTAGTCTACGAAAACACCGATGCGTTTTGCCTTGGAAGGAAGATATAGGGGTTTTGCTGCTACGTGTCGTTTGGACTTCTCGTAGAAGATGAAACCCATCCAGTCGATGTTGAGGCTTTCTATTTGGCGGATGTTTTCGACATCGCGCATGCCACAGACTTTCACTATCATATCAGCCCTCCACTTGTTGGATGAAATTCTTCAGTGCGATACCTGGGTCGCTCTCCTTCATGAACGTCTCTCCGATGAGGAATCCTCTGAATCCGATTTCCCGAAGTTGTTTGACGGTTTCCGCCTTGCTGATGCCGCTTTCGCTTACGAGAGTGAACTCTTTGGAGAGTTGGTCGGCAATTTTAAACGATTGCTCCACATCGGTATGGAACGTTCCTAGATGGCGGTTGTTTACGCCTAGCATATCAACCTCTGGGGTGACGTAGTTCAACTCTTTCTCATCGTGGATTTCCAACAATACCTCCAACCCCAATTCGTGCGCCTTTTCTAATAGGCTGTTGCATTTGGTTTTGGTCAAGTCTGCCGCAATCAGAAGGACGGCATCGGCTCCAATCAATTTTGCCTCGTATAATTGATACTCGTCCACGATGAAATCTTTCCGTAGGATGGGTGTCTCGATCAGACTTCTTACGTCCCGGATGAAGTTTTGGTTGCCACCGAAGTATTTGTTGTCGGTCAAGATGGAGATGGCGGAGGCTCCGTTGGCTGCATATTTAGGAACAACTTCCGTTACTTTCGCATCTTCGTGTATCCAACCCTTGGAGGGGGATTTCCGTTTGAACTCGCTAATGATGCCGGAGTTGCTGTTTCGTAATGAGTCGCGCATGGAACGGAGCTTTAAACCTTCGGCTTCGATTTTCTTCTCCACCAAACGACGCAGGTCGTCCAAGGGAAGAAAGGCTTTGGTGGCTCTCAGTTCCGTCCGCTTGTTCTCCACGATTTCTGTTAGTATATCCTTCATCTTTTGTTAGCTGTTTAGTTCGATGTATTTTTTCAACGTATTCAATGCTTTCCCGCTTTCCAAAGATTCGCGTGCGATGGCGAGGCACTCTTGGAATGATTTTTCTTGCTCGATCACATGGATGGCGAAGGCGGAGTTGACAAGTACGACATCTTTCTGGGCCTTAGTTGAACGGTTTTCGAGGATAGAGTCGAAAATTTCCTTGGCCTCCTCCAGCGTGTCACCACCGTAAAGGTCTTCTGTTTTTAAGATTTCCATGCCGAATTCCAAAGGTTGGTATATGTGTTCCTCTTCATTGTATACCACCTTGAAGTTTCCTGTCAATGAGATCTCGTCGTAACCGTCAACGCTAGTCACGATGCCGAATTTAATGCCGAGGCGTTGGTAAACTTGTCGGTAGAGGCGTTGTTGGTCGAGGTTGGCTGTTCCTAACAATTGATAGTCAGGGTTGCATGGATTGACCAATGGTCCTAGTAGGTTGAAGCAACTAGGTGTGCCTAATTGCCCCAGTGCCTTACGGGCAGGCGCAACCCATTTCATTCCTTTTGCAAAAAGTGGTGCGTGCTGGTGGACGAATCCACACTCCTCCAACGAGCGGCGAAGTTTGTCGTTGTCGTTGGTGAATTTCACGCCATGGGCCTCCAGAACATTGCTGGCACCTGATATGCTTGATGCGGCATAGTTGCCGTGCTTGGCTACTTTGTATCCGGCACCTGCTACGATAAAGCAGGAACAGGTGGAGATGTTGAATGTGTTTTTGCCGTCACCACCAGTTCCGACAATGTCGATGACCTTGTACGGCTTAAAGTCGGTGTGTACGCCAGTCTCCAAAAGACCTTCGCGGAAGCCGAGGATTTCGTCCACCGCCACTCCTCGCATTTGGATGCCCATGAGGATGGCGGCAATTTGTTCGTTGGTATATTTTTGCTCTGTGATTTCAATCAAAAGCTCTTTCGCTTGCTCTTTTGAGAGAACCTCTTGGTTGACCAATTTCTTTAATATGTTGTCCATGATGCTTTTTTAATTAAGAGGTAATACTGAATTTGTGTTGTCTTATCTTTTGTTTATCCAATTTTTGATTATCGTTTTCCCTTCAGGGGTGAGAACGGATTCTGGATGGAATTGAATGCCACGGATGTCTAATTTTTTATGGCGTAGTGCCATTATTTGACCTTCGTCGCTGGTGGAAATAATCTCAAGACAATCGGGTAGTCCCTTCTCTTCTACGACCCAAGAGTGGTAGCGCCCCACGAGAATGTCTTTGGGTAGCCCCTCGAAGATATAGTCGTTCGCTACGATGTGGGCAGGCGTCTGTACTCCGTGGAACACTTCGCTTAAGTTGATGAGTGTGCCTCCGAAAGATTCTCCGATGGCTTGTTCTCCTAAGCAGATGCCCAAGATGGGTTTTCTGTTAGCGTACTCTTTGATGACTTGCATCAGCAGACCTGCTTCGGATGGAATGCCGGGGCCGGGACTGAGTAGGATTTTGTCGAATTCCTGCAACTCTTCGAGTCGGAATTGGTCGTTTCTGTATACGGTCACCTCCACTTCCAATTCCCTTAGAAGGTGGTAGAGGTTGTAGGTGAAGCTGTCGTAATTATCTATTAAAGCAACTTTCATATTATCTTACTTTATTCGTTATAGGTGGTTTTGGAAAATGCATTTTTTGCCACCGTACTATTGGTTGTGAAACTCGGATTACATTTTCTCTGCCATGAGTATGGCTTTCCGAAGTGCGCCCAACTTGTTGTTGACCTCTTGCAATTCGTACTCTTCGTCGCTCTTGGCCACGATTCCGCCTCCGGCTTGGAACCAAAGTTCGTTGTTTCTGGATACGAAGGTGCGGATAGTGATGGCTTGGTTCAATGATCCGTCGAAACCGATGAAACCGATGCAACCGCCGTAGGCACCTCTGTTGTGTGGTTCGTATTCGCTGATGAGTTGCATGGCTCTTACTTTAGGAGCTCCGCTCAGCGTGCCGGCAGGGAAGGTGTCGATGAAGGCCTTGATAGGGTCTGCCCCCTCTACAAGGTCGCCGCTTACACGACTAACTAAGTGGATGACATGGCTGTAGTATTGAAGTTCCTTGTAGAAGTCCACCTTTACGTTTTTGCAGTTGCGGCTCAAGTCGTTCCTTGCAAGATCGACCAACATCACGTGCTCTGCATTCTCTTTTGGATCGTTGCGTAGGTATTGGGCATTTTGTGCGTCTTGCTCTGTGTTGCCTGTTCTTTTGGTGGTACCTGCAATCGGGTCGATGTAGGCTTTGTATTGAGGCTTCTCTTTCGTTCCGACGTTTTCTATGCGGCAGTGGGTCTCTGGTGAGCTGCCGAAGATGCGGAATCCTCCGAAGTCGAAGTAGAACAGGTCTGGGGATGGGTTGATGCTTCTCAAGGTACGGTATAATTTGAAGTCGTCTCCTTCGTAGTGTTGGATGAATCGGCGGCTGAGGACGATTTGGAACACGTCTCCTCGTTTGCAGTGGGCGATGCCTCTCTGAATGTTAGCCTTGTGCTCCTCGTCTGTTAGTGGACTTGTGGTTTCTCCGACAGGGTGGAAGTCGTAAAGTCTTAATCGGTATTGGCTGATGGCTTTCTCGATTTCGTCGATTCGACTCGTCTCTCCCTCTGTAAGCAGCTCGTGGATGGTCAATGAGTTTTTGAAGTGGTCGAATACGATGACGAACTTGTAAAGGATGTAAAGCATGTCAGGTGCATCGTTCTTCTCCATCGTCTCGTCTTTGACGTTGATGTTTTCGAAGTATTTCACTGCGTTGAAGGAGGTGTAACCGAATAATCCGCATTGGTCAGCCCCTTCTCCTTCCACCTCATACGAGTCGAGGAACAGACGGATGATCTCTCCTGATTTGTTGCTTTGTGTGATGGGACGCTCCACTTTGCTTCCGTCTGGGAAGATGCATTTCCCTATGCCATGTTCGATGGATACTTGTGAGATGGGTTCGATGCCGATGAAGGATCGTCCGTTTTCTCCGCCATGGTAGTCGGAACTCTCCATAAGGGCACTTTGTGTGTAAAGGTCACGGATGTGCAGGTAGGCGCTGACGGGTGTACAGAGGTCTGCCAGCATTTTCCTGCTCTCTATTTTATATTTGAATGTTTTCATGTGTTATTTGCAATTAAGTTTGAAAATGAATTTGTTATCTCCGATTAGTCGTTTATCCCTTTGTCGTCCTTATGGGAAAGATATGTCTCCAAATCTTTGTCGCCTCTTCCGCTAACGGTGAGAACTACCACGTCGGTTGGCTTGAATTGGACTTTCGGAAGTGCGCCTAATGCGTGGGCTGACTCCAACGCAGGAATGATTCCTTCTAGACGAGTCAACTCGAATGCGGCGCGGAGTGCTTCGTCGTCGTTGATTGGCAATACCGTGGCGCGGTGCTGTTTCGCAATGTTGGCATGGATAGGTCCGATACCAGGGTAGTCCAAACCAGCGGAGATGCTGTAAGGTTCGACAATCTGTCCGTCTTCCGTCTGCATGGTCAACGTCCGGCTTCCGTGGAGGATTCCGAGTGTTCCCTTCTTTATGGTGGCAGCCGTGTAGCCGGAGTCGATGCCTTTTCCACCCGCCTCAGCCAAGACAATCTTCACGTCGGGCTCGTCGATATAGTGGTAGATGGTACCTGCAGCGTTGCTACCTCCTCCGACGCAGGCGATGAGGTAATCAGGATTTTCTCTGCCTTCTTTCTCTTTCAATTGCCATTTGATTTCTTCGCTGATGACGCTTTGGAGACGAGCCACCATGTCGGGGTAGGGGTGAGGACCTACCGTTGAACCGATGATGTAGAAGGTGTCGGAAGGGTGGCAGCACCAGTCGCGGATAGCTTCGTTGGTGGCATCTTTCAGGGTTTTGTTTCCACTCTCTACAGGAAATACTTCCGCACCGAGCATCTTCATTCGCTCAACGTTTACGTGTTGGCGTTTCACGTCCGTCGCACCCATATAGACGCGGCAAGGGATGTTCATTAGGGCGCAGACTGTCGCTGTCGCTACGCCGTGCTGTCCGGCTCCGGTCTCTGCAATGATCCTTTTCTTACCTAGTCGCTTTGCCAAGAGAGCTTGACCTAGTGCGTTGTTGATTTTGTGTGCGCCGGTGTGGTTGAGGTCCTCCCTCTTCAAATAGATTTTGCAACCATATTTCTCACTCAGCCTTTGGGCGTAGTAGAGAGAAGATGGGCGACCCGCGTAATCACGTAGAAGGGCACGGAACTCTTTTTGGAATGACTCGCTTTCGATAATCGGCAGATAGGCGTTCTTCAAATCCTCTACCGTTTTGTAAAGAATCTCTGGTACGTATGCACCACCGAATTCTCCGTAATAGCCATTTTCGTCAACTTGAAATGATTTCATATATTTGTTCTTTTTTGTTTGTTTCTTTACATAAAAAAAGGAGGCGTGTCGTGATTGACGTGCCTCCTTTGTCTTTCTCTTATCTATATTGACCTATTAAAATCATACACAATAAGGATGAGCAAACGCCCTCACAACATTTTGTTCTGAGCTTTGCCACCACCAATATGTGTGATTCATAATGATCATAATTCTGTACTTGTTTTAGATGTTTAATTTCTATTTGATGCAAAGGTAAAATAGAATTTTTTTTTAGCAAAGAGAATTACCAAAATTTTTTTAATGATTCGTTGTATTCGAATCCTCCTTTTGATAATTTTTTGATAAGTGCTTCTTTGTCAACGTTTAAATCTTCACAAAGGGAGTCTAACGAATCGTATTGATCCCGTAGTTTCATGTTTATGAAACTGAATAGCATGGTCGTGTCTTGGGGTAATGATTCCATTTTTCTTCTTTTATTAATTATGGTGCAAAGGTACGACTATTATGGTACAAGTTGTTCTCTGCGGTGTTGTTTTTTTTTGTGTCAAGAAGGCACCTGCACGTCTTTGGTTGGAAGCCACCGCAATACCGTCGATACGAAGGTTTCCAGCCTTTCTCTTTGTCTCTGCCACTCGTCGACAGCACCTATTGGTGAATCGGTTACTAATAGGATAGGCTTCCAGCCTATGGGCGGACGAATCGCATCCAATGACATTTCTATTAGCCTATTTTGGGGATGTTGCGATTGTTAATCGTGATGTTTTGTGAAAAGTTTCGATTATCAATCGGAATGTTTTATAAAAAGTTGCGATTATCAATCGAAACTTCTATATTTGTCATGTTGAATTCTATGGAGGATGGAATATGATAACGAAAGACCAATTGAAAGAAGTTGTTTACGAGCAACTGGGCATGTCTCGAAATTTAGGGATAGTTCGATCGATAGATCCGACTTTGGTGACTTGTCCTGAAATTTTGGTGTTGACGGGGGTGCGTAGGTGTGGAAAGTCCACCCTGATGCAACAAATTCGTGCGCAGAGGGAGGACAAGGATTATTTTATCAGTTTTGACGATGACCGGTTGCTCCATTTTACTTCTGATGATTTTCAATTACTATATGATGTCTTTGTTGAAGAGTTTGGAGTGCAGCACACTTTCTATTTTGATGAGATACAGATTATAGATGGGTGGGAGCGATTTGTGGGTCGTTTGTATAAACAAGGGGATAAAGTGGTGGTGACGGGAAGTAATGCGAAGATGCTTAGTCGTGAGTTGGGTACGATGCTGACGGGAAGACATGTCACTCAAGAAGTCTTTCCTTTCTCCTTCAAAGAGTATTTGGGCTTGCGTTCTATGTCTTATCAAAAATCTGATTTTTATACGACGGAGGGGCGAGCCTTTCTGGCGAACGCGCAAGATCAGTATTTAAAGGAAGGTGGTTTTCCTCAGTACCTCCAAACGGGTGTTAGAGAATATTTGAGGGCTCTTTACAACGACATCATCTATCGTGACATAATTGTAAGGCATAACATCTCTTCAGATAAACCTCTGAAGGAGACAATGTATTATTTGATCAGTAATGCCACCCATCTGTTCACCTATAACTCGCTAGCAAAGGCGGTAGGAGTCAAGAGTTCAGAGACCATTCGTGATTATATCGGTTATATGGAGGAGTCTTACCTTGTCGGTCAGTTGAATAGGTTCAACTATAAGGTGGGGGAGCAGGTGAAAAGTGCAAAGAAGTGCTACTTTATAGATAATGGACTTGTTCGGCAAATCGGTTTTAGTTTCAGTGAAAATGAAGGAGCTCGGTTGGAAAATGCAGTTTGGCTGGAACTCCGTCGTCGGGGTGGAGAACTATATTACTATAAGGAAACTGGCGAGTGTGATTTTATCGTAAGGAATGAGGGGCGGATAACGGCAGCCTATCAAGTGAGTGTGAGCCTAAAGGACGAGAATACTCGTAGGCGAGAGTTGGCTGGCCTCCTTGCTGCGATGGAGGAGTTTGCCCTTTCGGAGGGGTATATAATTACCCGTGATGAGACGGAAGAGGTGATGTGTGAAAACGGTAAGCTTATTCATGTCCTTCCTTTTTATAAGTGGGTGTTGTGAGCCTTCGAGGGGGCGTTTGGAAGAGATGTCGTTCGGAAGTCTCCTTACTTTAGTCCGATTTTGCCACCTCCACATTGCAGAAATGACAATATTTGTAGCTACAATCGAAAAAATGTTGTTTTCTTGAATCATTCCCTCTTTCTTATGGGTTTTTGTTGTACATTTGTCACTTGGAATAAGTAATTAACTAATAAATGAAGGGGAGGATACAGGAGTTTCTGCAACGTTTTTCGTTTAGGACGGGTGTCATAATTATGGCATTGTCTCTCCCTCTTTATATAGTAGCCTTTGCTCAAGCCTTCCTTTCCATCCCTACGACCACCAAGACAATTTTATTTTTTGTTTTTTATTTATTGGCCAAGCTGCTAAAATATATGGGGTTGGCTATCGTCGGAGTGGAAGGATGGGAACGGATAAAACGCCGTTGGAAGAAAAATATAAGGTAAGGTGGGGTCTCTTATTTGTCCCACCCCACACCATGTGTTCTAGTCTTTAATCTTGTTTAAATAGTTGATGACTTGTTTGACTTTCTTGATAACATCTTCCTCTTGATCAAAATCAAAGGTGCTTTTTATCCATTTTTTGTTTTCTAAGATTTTGCCATTTAGAATTTCGCATATGTCATCGCGAAAAATGTTCTCTATATTTTCCCCTGTACTATCCCATAATATAACTTCATAACCTTTTAATCCAAGACACCGAATGTCAAAAGTTAAGCTAGTTTTATTTTGAAGAAAATTATCTATTACGAATACTGCGCAATCGGGATGTGGGTCAATCCTCATATTGTAATCAAATTCCTCGTATAACCTTTTTGCCATAAAATATGGCAGTTCTTCATTGCTCATCTTGATGATGGCCTCTACACACTTTTTGTTTTGGGGGTCATCGAGTAGTGTTTTGTGGAAATCTTTTATTATGTCACTCATCATAAAATCATTTGCTAAAAAATTAATAAGTTCGATGTATTGGTCGATTACTGACCTTGAACGGATATACCATGCTTTCTCTTTACATTCTAATAACCAAGATTTCAAATCCAATTTTTCTTCGTTGGGTGCTGATGCTGGTATTATAGTAAGCAAGGAGTCAATTTTTTTTGAATCTTCATTTTCCCATCCCAATTGGTTTGGTTCTTTGAAACTATCCAATGGTATATAGATGATTCTGTCTATTGTGTAGTCGATCTTATGCATGGCGCAACAATAACGTGGCAATTGCCGATACTTATCTTCAGCATTGTTCAACTTGTTCTCAATGATAATGCAGTGCTTGGATTGCTCGGATTTTATCAATATGTCTATTTTTTTCGCTTCCCTGACTACTTCTGCGTCTTTATAGTTTTTGATGTCTATTTTCTCGCCTTGGCTGATTGTTTTATTGATGCACTCAATAAATATCTTTAAGAATCGATCGCCCTCTTTGTGTGAACCTTGAGGGTTAAGAATTTCACACAAAATGTCGGAATGAAAATTCTCTCTATAGTAGAAATCGGATGCAAGTTTGAATGCATTAAATCCAATTTTAGAAGATTTCTGTTTCTCTTCCAAATACTTTTCTGCTATGGGTGCAATCATCTTTATGTATTCGTCTGTATTCATGTGTGTTAGATTTGATAACTGCTTATTCAACTTTGCTTTTGTATTATCGCTTGATGAATTTGTTTTTTCCTTCCTTGTGAAAAAACAATTGCGGATTATCTGTCAACTAATCTCACCGCTGATACTTGTGAAGTTATGGATAATTTTTTAGAAGAGCAAGAAGGGAACAACTTTATTGACTGATATTTAAACGGATTTTGATAAAGCTTAGGATTTTTTTTATCCGTTCAATTTCTTTCATTGCGTAAAAAGGTGTACCTTTGCAGAAGGTAAATAAACACCCGCAAATCAATTTGTATAAATGGACAACAATTACCCATTCTCAGTCTTCTCTGGAACCAATACAAAGTATTTGGCAGAAGAGATTTGTAACAGTTTAGGCTGTTCTCTTGGTAAAATGAATGTTCAAAAATTCGCAGACGGCGAGTTTGGTGTCTCTTACGAGGAGTCAATCCGTGGACATTACGTTTTTTTGGTGCAGTCAACATTCCCTAATGCTGACAATTTGATGGAGCTTTTGCTGATGGTCGATGCGGCAAAGAGAGCTTCCGCAAGGAAGATTATTGCTGTGATCCCTTACTTCGGCTGGGCAAGGCAAGATAGAAAAGACAAGCCACGTGTGGCTATCGGTGCTAAGTTGGTTGCCGATATGTTGACGACTGCCGGAATCGACCGTCTTATCACGATGGATCTCCACGCAGACCAAATCCAAGGTTTCTTCAATGTGCCAGTTGACCATCTTTATGCTTCAACTGTCTTCTTGCCTTATATCCAATCCATGAAATTGGATGATTTGGTGATTGCTTCTCCTGATGTGGGCGGTTCTAAGAGAGCTAACTCCTACTCAAAATATTTGGGTTGCCCTATGGTTCTTTGCCATAAGAGCAGAGAGAAGGCAAACGTGGTTAGCGAGATGACCATCATCGGTGACGTGAAGGGAAAGAACGTTATCATCTTGGACGATATGGTTGATACGGCTGGTACTTTGACTAAGGCTGCCGACATCATGACTAACGCTGGTGCGAAGTCTGTTCGCGCTGTCGTAACTCACCCTGTCATGTCTGACCCTGCAAGCTCACGCGTTGACGAGTCAAGCCTTACCGAGTTGATTTTCTCCAACTCTATTCCTTTCAACAAGAGTTGTAAGAAGGCTCATGTCATCTCCATCGCAGACTTGTTTGCAGAGACTATTCGCCGTGTCCTTTCTGGCGAATCCATTAGCGAGCAATATCTTATCTGATAAGATCGCAGACATAATTTCAAACGGAGGCGGAATGTTAAATTTCGTCTCCGTTTTTTGTCTCATCCGATTGTGACGAAGTGCTATTTTGTCCTTGTTGCACAACTCCTCAATTTGTTTTACCTTTACCATTGGTTAAAGACGGATTTTAGTGGATTTCTCTTTTGAAAATAGTCCGTCTTGTTGGATGACGCTCCGAGAAGCATCATGTAGTTTTACCTTAAATTTAAAAATTATGCGTTGCTATAATTGTGGTAGGGAATTGCCGAAAGGTAGTAAAATCTGTGTCGGCTGCGGACAAAAGGTAGGCGAACGTCAGTTGATGGCTGATGGTGATTTGACCACTTCCGGGCAGAGAGCCCCTGTCGGAAAGAAACGGGAGACTTCCCATTTCCGATTGCCATGGTGGTATGGATTTCCGTTGGGCCTTGCTGTGGTTGCGCTCCTCGCTTTTTTGTTGTTACGATAAATTTCTCTAGATGGTAAAAAATATAGTTTTTGATTTTGGCGGTGTTTTGATTGACTGGAATCCTCACAATCTTTATGATTCCTATTTCGGTGATAAGGGAAAGGCACAATGGTTTATCGATAATGTCTGTACTTCCGAATGGAATTCACAGATGGACAAAGGAAAACCTTTTGCGGTCGGTGTCTCTGAACTGATTGAAAAATTCCCCGAATGGGAGAAGGAAATCCGAATTTACCAGACGAGGTGGCACGAGATGGTGACGAAGGAAGTGCCTGGAATGCATCAACTTTTATTCGACTTGAAGAAAAATGGCTATCCGATTTATGGCCTGACCAATTGGTCGGACGAGACGATGCGGGAGGAGTTGGTGCGATGGGACATCTTCCGTTTGGTGGATGACATGGTCGTCTCGGGACGCGAAAACATACTGAAGCCAGATCCCGCCATTTTTCAATGCTTGCTCTCCCGTTTTAAGATAGAGGCGAGCGAATCCGTTTTCGTCGATGACAATCTCAAGAATGTTGAGGCTGCCCTCCGTTTGGGCTTTCATGCCATTCATTTCGACGGTGCGGAGAATCTTCGTCGGGTACTTGCCGACTTGGGCGTGAATGTGGAATAGGTGTTTGAAACACAGTTGTTTTTGCCTAAAAAGAGTTTAATCGATGGAACAGAATCAGATAAAGGACAACGTTGTTCGTGAGACGAGTATCGACCGTCCTAAAAAGTATAAGGTGATTTTCCATAACGACGATTTCACGACGATGGAGTTTGTCGTGGAAGTCTTGAAAACAGTCTTTTACAAGAGTGAGGCGGAGGCCGACGTGATTATGATGAAGGTTCACCATAACGGACAAGCGGAGGTCGGTACGTATAGTTATGACGTGGCCATGACCAAGGTCGAACTGACCCGAAGCATGGCTCGTGCGGAAGGATTCCCTTTAAAGGTAAGTTGTGTAATAGCGTAATGGGTATGGAAAAAGAGACTTCTCTATCGGATTTGTATAAACTCTGCGACGAGTTTCTTCAAAAAGTCATAGCGGAGATGAATGAGTCTTGCTTGGAAAAGAGGCAGGGCATTGTTACGCCGGAACACTTGATGGCAAGTATGTTGAACCAACCCCAATTCGCCAAGATGGTGGAACGTTATTGTTCCAATATGCAGACCTTTTGTTCCGAATTGGAGGAGTATATATCAAGCCAGGAAACTTTGCCTGAAGATGTGGAGGAGCATTGCATCTATTCCCAGCAATTGATCTCTTTGCTGCAGATGGCGCTCTACACGAGCAAGGCAGCTGGTGTCTCCGTGGTTAAGGCTTCGCACATTGTCTATGCCATGTATGAGTTGGAAGATTCGTTGTTGGCCTATCTGCTGAAGCAATATATAACAGACAAGGTGGATTTCTTGAGAGCCGTCATAGACCTCTCTCCATCCGATTCTCTTTCGGAAACGGCCTCTATCTCCGCTTCCCCAACTTCCACTTCGTCCGACAGAGCCATTCTTTGCGACGATGAGTTCTTGAAAGCCCAGACCCCTATAGTGGGCAGGGAGAAAGAGTTGGAACAACTGACTCAGATCTTATGCAGGAAGGACACGCATAATGCTTTGTTGGTAGGTGAAATGGGAGTCGGAAAGAGTACCATCGTCCATGAGTTAGCCAAACGAATGTTGGAAGGCAAGTTGCCAGACCGCTTTGATTCGGGGAAACTCTATAAACTCAACCTCAAGCCTCTTTTGGAGGGCGTCCATCTGCGGGGCGACTTGGAACGGAGGATGACGGATACGCTGGGTTCCCTTTCAAGCCAAGGAAACGTGATTATCTATATAGAGGAGATGCAACTCTTGTTCTCTGCCTTTTCGAAACAGGCCGAGGAGTTGGACATGGTCTCCTTGTTGAAACCCTATTTGGATTGGGACAACGTCCGTTTCATCGGGTCCTGTACGTCTAAAGACTACACCAAAAATTTCTCGGACCAGAAAAGATTCGAGAAGTATTTCCAAAAGATAGAGATAGAGGAGCCCTCTGTGGAGGATTCCATCCAGATACTCCAATCGGTTTTGCCAAAATATGAAGCGTATCACGGCGTTCGCTACGAGGCGGAAGCGGTGGACTATGCGGTAAGAGCAACTTCCAAGCATCTTCATACTTCTTTTTTGCCCCATAAGGCCATTGCTTTGTTGGACGATGCGGGAGCCTACTTGGTCTCCCACTATGGAAAAGAAATGGTATCGCATAAGGTTGACAAACTTTTGGTATCCAATTTATTGGCTAAGCTTTGTAAAAATGAAAGTTTGCTTGAGGAGGGAGAGGGGGAAGATCGGCTTGCCTCCTTGGAATCCCGTATTCTCTCCAAAATATATGGACAAGACACCGCTGTTCGGCTTATTGTGGAGAACATCCAAATGAGCAAGGCTGGCCTATTGGATGATGGAAAACCTTTGGCAAGTTTCCTTTTCGTGGGTCCGACGGGTGTGGGAAAGACGGAGGTCGCCAATGTCTTGGCTAAGGAGTTGGGTGTCGAGTTGGTGCGTTTTGACATGAGTGAGTATGTGGAGCAATATACGGTTTCCAAACTCATAGGATCCCCAGCCGGCTACGTGGGCTATGACGAGGGCGGACTTTTGACGGAGGCAATCCGAAAGAATCCGAATTGCGTCTTGCTTTTGGACGAAATCGAGAAGGCGCATGACAGCATTTACAACATATTGCTTCAGGTGATGGATTATGCCCGCTTGACGGACAACAAAGGCAACCATGCCGATTTCCGTAACGTGGTGCTGATCATGACCTCCAATGCGGGAGCCCAGTATGCTTCGCAGGCTTCTATCGGTTTCGGTAGCACAGTCTCGGCAGGTGAGGCTATGGTGAAACAGGTCAAAAAGACCTTCAAACCAGAGTTCTTGAATCGTTTGACCGCCTCGGTTGTTTTCAATGATATGGATAAGGCTATGGCAGAACGGGTCTTGAATAAGAAACTAGGAATTCTGCAGGAAAAATTATCAACTCGTAACGTCTCCTTGTCTCTTTCGGAGGAGGCAAGAATCTATTTGTTGGAGAGAGGTTTCTCCCGAGAATATGGAGCAAGGGAGATGGATCGGGCGATTGCCACGCAGCTGAAGCCTTTGTTGACGAAGGAGATTCTCTTCGGAAAACTGAAAGAGGGTGGAGTGGCTTCTATTTCAATTATAAACGACAAGTTGGCCCTATTATGATATTTAGACTGAATGAGGAGATTGCAGTCCCAGACCCACGTTTGGGTGATCCGGACGGACTCTTGGCCGTGGGAGGCGACCTGAGTACGGAGCGCCTTTTGCTTGCCTACCATTATGGCATATTTCCTTGGTACTCTTTTCGGGAAAGCAAAGAGATAGAGTGGTGGTGTCCGATGCGGCGATTTGTCATATTCCCGAAGGAGATACATATCTCCCATTCCATGAGAACCCTTTTGAACAAAGAAGAATACACATGTACGTTTGGCCGGGATTTTGAGGCTGTAGTTCGAAATTGTAGCCAGTTACGTATAGCGGAAGAGGGAGCTTGGTTGGGAGATGACATGATTCGTGCTTACACGGAACTTCATAAACAAGGCTTTGCCGAGAGCGTGGAAGTTCGGAAAGACGGTGCGTTGGTAGGCGGACTTTATGGAGTGCTCGTAGGCCGTGCTTTTGTTGGGGAGAGTATGTTCTCTTTAGTTCCCAATGCGAGTAAGGTGGCGTTGATATTTTTGGCTCGGTTACTTGAACGAAACGGAGGAACCCTGATCGATTGCCAGTTGGAGACTCCCCATCTCCGTTCCATGGGTGGACGGTTTATTCCGTATGATGAGTATTTAGAGTTGATTGGCACCTCTTTATTGGAGAATGACGAGGAGTAGCCTTGTAGATAAAAACAGAGGGTGTGCCAGATAGAAAGCACACCCTCCTGAAAGTACAGTGTATAATCCTATTGGATTGGGTTTACTTCAATATGATTTTTTGGACATTTGTCTTGCCGTTTGAGATCGATTGCATGAAGTAAATGCCTTTCTCTTGGTCAGAAAGGTCAATCGATGCCTCTTTGCCAAGGATGTCTACCTCATAAATGATTTTTCCCGCCAAGTCGAATATCCTCAATGTCTTGTTATCTGCGTTGTCTCCTCCAAAATCCACTGTGAATACTCCTGTTGATGGGTTAGGATAAACAGACAAGGCATTGTTTGCGTCATCTACATTTGTAATATTCTCTTCATCAATTTGTGCGATAGGCGCGTTGCTGTTGAATGGAGTAGTAATGTAATGGAACGCATCGTTGTTCAATGGGTTGTAGTCGGATACTAAAATGTTTTGTTTTGTAGAACTATT
>JAGCWQ010000024.1 GCA_017961765.1 Paludibacteraceae bacterium
ATGAATTGTTCTTTCTTGTCTCCTTCAGGATGTCCGTTCTTTTCCTTCTTTTCTTAAGATTGACGGTCGCTTGTTATGCTTTTCCTGTCTCTTTCCTTTTCGTCTATCGCCAATTCCTCAAAGATCTCTCTTTTCGTACCTTCCTCGTAGCCTCCGCCACTTGGTGTCCTTCCTTCTCGAAAGCGGGTGCAAAGGTAGGGGTTTCACACATTCCCTCCAAATGTTTTCAGCTCTTTTTTCGAAGAATTTTTGATTTCGGCTGATTTTGAACGGGATACGGAGGAAGGTCCGTTTACGGCTTTGGGCATCGGTCTTGGCGCCGTGGGCTCGCGGCCACGGCTATGGAAGGTGCCGCCGCTACGCGGCTGGGGAGTCCGCCGTATGCGACGAGGCGCGTCGGAGGCACGACACATGGCTAGCCCAGCATTTCGACATTCAATGGGGAAGTAAGGATTAGCCCAGCCACGTAACAGAGTTCCTCAATGCAGGCAGGCGCAGAACGAGCCGTGTCGGAGACACAACACATGGCTAGCCTCGCATTTCAATGAGGGGGACATGAGGGAAAGCACCCAATCCAATCGTGTGCGACGAGCCGTGTCGGAGACACGACACATACATAGCCCCACATTTCAATGTGGGGAGAAGAGAGAAAGGGCAAAACAATATTTGTACCACACATTCGAGAGGAATTCAATCATTTTCAAACAAAAATCAAAGATAATTTGAAGAAAAATCTTTTCAAGTTGCTTAACTACTTATATATTTGCATAGTTAACCATATTCAAGGAACGATACACTAAGTTGTCGAACATTCATGATTGAACTTTTGAATAAACATAAAATAGGGGTAGCTTTAAGCGGTGGCGGGGCGAAAGGTTTGTCTCACCTCGGTGCTCTGAAAGCCATCGAAGATATTGGTCTAAAGATTGACATTATCGCAGGCGTTAGCGCAGGTGCCATTATCGGGGCTTTCTATGCCGACGGTCAAGAGCCCGAAAAAATATGCGAACTTTTAAGCAAAGGGAACCTATATAAAATGGCCTCGCTGACGAGACCTCAAAACGGAGGGTTGGCAAAGATTGATTCCTACAAACAATTTCTATCCAAACACATCAAAGCCCAAACTTTCGAAGAGTTAAAGTACCCACTCATCATCAACGCCACAGAACTCAACAGAGGGAAAAACACTTACTTCGAAAAAGGCAAACTCATTGACTGCGTCATAGCTTCGGCCTCCGTACCCATCTTCTTCACTCCTACGGAGATCAACGGGAAACTATACGTTGACGGAGGAATCTTCTGTAACTTGCCAGCCGCCATCCTTCGTAAAAGAGGGTGTGAATTAGTCATCGGCATACACGTGAACCCCATCAATCCCATGGAGAACATTTCTGGCATCCTCCAACTGTCAGAACGCATCTTCCATCTCGCGGTCAACGGAAACACCATCGAGCAGAAAAAGGAATGCGACATTGTCATAGAGATGGACAAAACACAGAGTTATGGAATGTTCGAAGCCAACAAGGCTAAAGAGATTTACGACATAGGCTACGGAAATGCCATGAAGGTTCTCAGCGAATGTGATTGGGAAGAGTTACTCACCCGAATAAAAATCAGACACTCTTACCCGCATTCCACAAAGAGACCATAAACATACACCCATAAATTACATTTAATTTTCAATCAATTACATTTATCCTACTCGGTTGACATAGACTTAAGTCCAGCAGACAGATCAAATTTCCATGGTGCGAGATTACCCTCCTCGTCATAGAAACGACGATCATTACGAATAACAGACATCAATTCTTGGAGATAAGGGAGTCCATAACAATTGTTACGGTCGATTTCACTCAACAAGTTATGTTCTTTGTTGATAGCATTCCAAAAACTGGTGGGAATGTTGATATTGCAAGATTGCAACCACACATCGCTATACTCACAATTGCCATCTGAATTTTCTAAAAACACGGGGTATATAGCATTTGCGATAAGAGCGATGACCTCACATCTTTTCTCAAAAGGCAAAGCTCCAATGGCAGAATCAAGCTGCATTTTATCAGGTGGGATATAAAGATCATCACCTTCTTTATTTTTTTGATTTTTACTTTTTTGTTTATCCGTCAGACAATAACGTTCCAACTCATCTTCAGCCCACAAATAGCAAAGAGAATTGCCCTGCACCAAAAGTTCAGTCATCTGTTTCAATAAACCATTTCGAATTTTGTATCTACCATCAGGATAAAAATGAACCACAGAGAATGGTTTGTCGAACAAATTGCGCACTCCTTGTAGGTAATCCCACAAAAAATTACGATTAAGTTCACTATCCCCATCATAACCAAAAGTCATAATCAAATGATACATAAAATACTTATTGTAAGCAAGCAACCAAGCACGAGAAGAAGCGCCATCGTTAAAAAGATAGTTATTACAATGATAGAACCAATCGATACTACTAAACTTTACTGCATTCTCACCAATTATACTAATTATAGAATCACTTTTCCCAACAGATTCGTATTCATAGGAGAAGACACTTTCATAATCAGAAAAAGAAATATGCATCATTACAGTGCTAATCACAACTCTTGAACTCTGAGAAAGATAAAAATCATAGTCATAAACGTCAGGGAGGTCCACTATAACTGTATTTTTACTCAACCTCCTCAAAAGAAGTTGATCATCCATATCTGCCACATCGTCATACCCGAAAATCTCCTTGAATCTTTTGCAAAATTGAGACTCTGATATATGCAGTTTTCGTAGATTGTAATACCTCACGTTTAACTCCATTTCTGCGTCATATTCTTCGGGAGTTAAAATATCTCTTGGGAAATATGGGCTTGTACCTAGATCCTCCGTCGTATCTCCTTTATAGGATTCAAGCGTCTTTCGGAGAACGCTCTGTTGTTCAGGCGTCAAGCTATCCCATTTAGATTGAGCGACACTCTTGCGAGCAACGACAATCTTCTTCTCTCCCTTCTTTTTTTGTGGAGCCTTCTCCTCCATACATCCAAAGCAAACCAGCAACAGGATAAGTAGGCACAAACCTTCTCTCTTTTTCATTCGCATTCAAAACTAAGTTTTTTCAATCCGTTATGTCACTCCTCTTCTGTTGTCGCAGACTCAAGTCCTGCAGACAAATCCAACTCCCAAGGGGCAAGTTTACCATCCTTATCATAAAAACGATCATCACTACGAATGACCATCAATAACTCTTGAAGATGAGGAAGGTCATACCCATCATTTCGGTTTATCTCATAGAAAAGCTCGTGGTCCCTGAATATAGCGTTCCAAAAACTAGTAGGAATATCAATGCCACGAGCATGCATGCTAACATCGCCATAATCGGGATTACCATCTATATGTTCCAAAAACACAGGATAGATATAGTTTGTGATATGAGCGACTATTTCACAACGATCCTTAAATGACAATGCATTGATAGAGGAATCGAGACGCATCGCATACCGCATCATAGGATCTATATATCTATCTTCATCATCGTCCTCTTCTTCCTCTTCGATACTCGATGCATATTTGGATGCCGTTCCCGCATACCTATACAACTCATTTTCAGCCCAGTCAAAACAAGACGAATTATCGCTCGTCGAAAGTTCCGCCACCTCTTGCAATACCCCATCCAAAATTTTATGTCTTCCATCGGGATAGAAATGAACCACCGTAAATGGCATATCAAACACCTCATAATCACCGCCCCGCAGATAATCTCTTAAGAACGCTCGGCAGAGGGCGCTATCCCCATCATAACCAAAATTCATCACTAGGTGATACATAAAATACTTCTCATAAAGAAGCAACCAAACCCCAGAAGAGGCCTTTCCATTAAAGATATAGTTGTTGTAATGGGCATAAATATCTTTTGCATAAATTTTTGTGGTATCAATATAATTGCCAACCCGATACTCATCAGATTTATATTCATATGATTGTATATCTCTATGATCAGCAAACCTAATATTTACCATTCTTCCTGGCAAAATCGCCCTTGAACTTTGAGAAATCCAAAACTCTTCAAAATCATTAGGTTGTCTCATACTGACAGTATTTTCACTCAAATCTTGCCAAAGTAAATGCTTATCAATATCTGATACTTTCTCATATCCGAATATTTCCTTTATCCGACGTCTAAAAACATTCTCCGATATTTGCAGATTATTTAGATTATAAAATTTAACGCTCAACTCCATTTTTGCATCGAACTCTTCGGGAGTAAAAATATCCTGTGAATTAAACGGCACTTCATCTTCTACCGTCGTATCATTAAGGAGTTCGAATGTCTTTCTTATAACACTTTTTTGTGCAGGAGTTAAGCTATCCCATTTTGTCTTATACACAACTGTTTCCATATTTTTTCTTTTCTCTTTTCCTTCTGACCTATTCCTTTCTTCCGTACAACAGCAGCAGATTACCGCTGACAAGAGTACATAAATAATCCGTTCTATTTTCATTTAGTACGTATAGTATATTTATAAGCTAAATAGTATGTGTTTCCCAAATGAATGTGATGATTATGTCCACCACACTCTTTTGCTCCTGTAATGTTCTCTTGCGCAAAATTGGCAGTAAAATGCCACTTGATGGCAATACTTACAAAATGCTCTAAATGACTTATAAAGGCTTCCTTATTTCCTCCATAACATTTATCAATAACATCTTTCCAATATTGAACAGGCTTATTGGTTCCATTAGGATAACGCAAGTCTATGTCGTTCCCCTTAGAATGCCCCTTATGGACTTTATCCGTGCTAAACAATGTGATATCATTATAGAAAATTTTATCCGTAATTCCATTTAGAGGGAGAGAGTAAAGCAAGCCCAATAGACAAGCACAATTGAGTTCACTTATAAAGTTATCCCCTCCTTCATCAGGAGTCCCATACCGTCCCCAATTCGGGCCCGTCTCTGGGAATTGGAAGGCTCTGAGATTGTCTCTTTTCTTCAACGTAGTCATCGTAAAGCGATAGTCCTCCACATACTTTTTTCCATGATTGTATATCTTATATATATACACATCGCTGTTTTGATTCGCTTGATATTTGTAAACGGAGAACTTGTCCAAATCAATACGATAAATGTTCACATCATCCTCCTTTTCCGTAAACTCTTCGCTCCACTCGCACTTTGACGTTTCAAAAACTTTATAGAACTCATCAAACGCATCTTGCTTCTTATCGTAATTGGTCTTATTCGTCTTCTTATCTTTCGCATGCTCGCTACCCACCAACCTATTCACAAAGAACTCGTTCTTCTGACCGTTGGCGACATAATGCATACCAGATTTTCCCAAAGAATCTTCACAATATTTACGCAACTGAATATTCCGTCTTGCCAAATAAGCCATAGATGCGACCGTTGCCAACTCCACATCCTTGCATATTTGTTCAGCCCCCGTCAACGGCATAGATTTGCCCGTAAACGCTTTAATGGCAGTTTCCGTCTCCTTATAAATACTCTTTCCTGTAAGTTGAACCATGCCACCGCCACGATAACGCCAGCCATCTGCGACCTTTTCGTCACTGCTATTTCCATTCACACCCAAATAGACATAGTTAGCTATCGCCCGCTCCTTCTCCAATCCTTTCTTCTCGAAGATTTTGTCTAATTTAGCTTTAACTCCCGACCTATATATTCTATTTCCATTAGCATCCAACTTCAGAATCTTCTTTTGGGATGTTTTTCCATTCACTTGGACAGTCACAAGTTCCGTCTCAAAGAGTCTGAACTTAAAAACATCCTCCAACCCTTCACGAGAATAATTCATACCTTCGGGAACACTCTTTAAACTACTCCCCGATTCCACCGATATTTGTGCAAAATAATGCGCCTTGATCCAGCAAGTGTTCATGTGCATGCATTCCATGTAACGAGTATAAGTCTCGCAGATAGTCGTCAAGCGTTTGATCGTCTCCGCATCTTTATTGAACCTTTCCACGGACAAAACCTTCTGCAACATCAATTCAGCCTCCTCGTTGCATCGTGGGCACTCTCCATCACGAAGAGCAGGACCTTCCCCTTTCTTCAATTCTTCCCCAATAATCGTCTGTGCTTGAGTGGACAATATATCGTTCAACTCGCCAACTCCATCCTTGACAAATTTCAACTGCCAAAAGTAGTCGCAACGAAGATGTTTAATGCCTTCCTCATCAAGAACCGTCAAGTAGTCATCCCCCAACTTCACACCAGGGAAAGCATAAAGTAAAGAAGGTTCCTCTTTGTCTGCATTCTCCATCACCACCTCAAAATAGAACAAACGCGGAGTACGAGGTGCATCCGAATTATGGTCAGATTCGCATATGATGTCCTCCGATATGGGGAACTCCAAACGACCATCCTCATTCGGTTCAGGGAACTCCTTCGTGTACCATACGAGAGAATCTGCTGCGTTTCCTGGTGCATTATTTTCAATCAACGACAAAATCATCTGCTGCCGTTCCTTCTTCGTCACATTTTGGAGATAAAGGACTATCTTCGCTTCGCTGCCATACTTTAGAATGGATTTTTGAGGATTACCAGAAACACCTGCAAAATAGCCATTTATATAACGAGAAGTACTAATCTTCAGATAAGAGGTATGATCTTTTTCGAAATGACCGCTCTTCCTAAAATCGTTCATACCTGCCACATAACAAGGCAATTTTCTCAAGGCAGGGGACAAGACAAGGTCTTCCCTACTCTCTGTCAGATCAGCCCCTAAAAGTTCCACTTCAAGGGTTCCCTTCTCATCAAAAACTGCTTCATCCAAGGCCGAAGACTCCAACTTCTCCTTCGTTCGATGATTCCACAACTCAGCTCGAAGTTCATTTCGCTCCTGCTCCGACAAATGGCGGAAAGCAGGGATACGGATTCGAAGCAAGAACTTCGTATCGAACCCTACTTGGGAAATAGGGCGCCGCTCCGAATCAAAGAACCCCCACTCCAAAATCGTTGCGTCTTGAACCTCAATTTCAAACGTCACAGGTTCCGTATCACCCATAGCCAAAGAAATCGTATGTTTCCCCGCAGAGTCAAAGCGTAAGAGATTTCGAAGAGGAGTCCACTCGTACGGATCTTCATCCAACGTTCCCAATATCTGTCCATCCCGAAAACTATCATAATTTGGATAAAGCGACTGAATAGCCAAAGCATAGGACAAGCCACGATAGACATCATCCGCATCGAGCGACAGAGATTGTATTTTGTTTTTTCTCACCTGACACTGATAGATCCACAGAACGGAATCTTTCATTGTTTTTGCATTTATCAATGCATCCGACTCATCCAAAAGTGCAGAGACGCTCAAATCATATTCTTTTTCATGAGCCACGAGCATCAAGACATCACCTCTGCTATATCTTCCATCTTCCCATAGCCACAAGACACCTGGATTGCCTGGTGCGATCGGCACCGTTCGGGAAACCTTGAACATGAAAGAGGAACCCGGCCGCACCATCAAAGGAGAGACCTCGCCATCGCCAGTCACATCCACGTTCAAGAAATCGTTGACACAACAAATATCCAGTCCCTTGACACCAAGTGTTTTCCGTTGTGAAAAAGTATATTTATTTTGAACGACCAACTCGAAACGAAGCCTATGCCTTCCCACGTTAAGAGGATTCAAAGTGAAAAGTTCCTTATCTGAATCATAAGAAAAATAATTCGACTTCGCAGAATCCCTAAGCATATAGGAAATCATTGTCTTATTAAGATGAACCATAAAACACTCATCCTCAGCCAAATCAAACAACGTCACCACTTTGATATCAAGGGAGTCCTTATAACGGACTACCGCCACATTGTTTCCTGACTTAGATTCTCGGGATTCTGTCTTCTCCGTCAGATTGAGAGCGACTATGTCGTTTCTTGTGACCTGCACCTCTTTACAACACTTAGCGTCAAGGGGCAAGCGTTCATTCCTCAAGATACCCTCATTGGCATTCAAAGACTCCTGCGCCTTATAATAGAGATTCAAAGAAGCGAAATTCTTAGAATTGCCGACAGCCTCGATAAAATATTTCCCTGGCTTCTTCATTTTCAGGCGGAAAGGCGTACCCACCTTGGCATATATTTTCAAATCAGTTATCCGTGTCTGATAGATGGGCTTCCCTTTTCGATCTTTTTTGTCCGTCGGTACCATTTCCTTCTGAAAGACTATCCAGCTAACAGGAGCCGTACTAAGATCCACTTTCGATTTCGTTTTCGCCTCCATAATAAGTTTGTCACCTAAGCGCACATAGCCTTCCACCTTTTTCAAATCAGGGACAGCTTTAGGAGCGACATTTTCCGAAATACTTTTCTTATCCACACACCACAAATCGATGGAACTCACACCAAATTCCACATTCTTCGCCTTCGTTTGCGTAGTAGAGAGTTCGTCCAATCCTGACATCGGAGCCAACGTGTTTAAGAGCACTGCCGTCTCGACATCAAAATCAGCTACATCCTTTGCTGTAACCTGACAAACCTGACCATGGAAAAGGCAAGTAATCTCACCCCCTTTCGGAGCGCAGGCAGAACAATACATTTTACTACTATCCAGGACGATACCATCGCCATAGCAAGTATTTTCATCCCATTCGCCTTGCTGATATTCACAAGGTTGGCCAGCCTGCTTCTTCGTACTAAGCAGACATGTGCCAAACGTCATGGCAGGTGTCTGAAACTGGGAATCGCCCGTCGTAACAACACGTTTATTTTGAACATATAATTTTTGGTTGCTGCTCGCCATGATAGAATTGGGGACAGACCCTTGATTGCAAACGAACAAGGCTCCATCCAAGACCACATGGGATCCACTCATATCCTCTTTCTTGGACATAACACTTCATTTTCTTTGACATATGCATAGGCCATACCACAAAACAGGACGACCACCGCAAACCCTTCTCTCTCTCAACACCACTGTTCTCCAAACAAAACATTTGGTGTGTTTGCAAATATAGAAAGAAATCATAAACACGCAAAACATTTCTAACATTATTTTAATGCAGACAAAAATTAAAGCAAGGCAAATCGTTCCAAGATGGGCATTTAATTCTCTTGACCAATCGCAAGAAACACAAAAAAAACGTTCAAAATCTATTTTTCAACCAAAAGCCTAAGCAATCAAGCAAAAAGAAGAGCACTATTCGTCAAAAGAGGATTTCAGCCACCCAAGAGGCCTGTTTTAAAGGGCGAAATGACATCTCACGTTTTTTTCTTCTAAAAAATAGATATACATTTGTCCAAGCCAACAAAAAGATATTACATAGAAATTAGGGAAAAACAGTCAACCAAAAGACAATGCATATGAAAACAAATCGTATAACATCCATACTAATTGGTTCGATGTTGGCGTGTTCATCACAAGCGTCCATACTCATCAATGAGATCATGGTGAAGAATGCGTCTGCCATCATCAACAAAGACTTCAATTTCGAAGGATGGGTGGAGCTCTACAATTCGGGAGCCGAAAACATTGACCTGTCAAGATGCTACTTTGCCAAGTCGGAGAACGATCTTTTTCTCTGGCAAAACAAAGCACAGACCCAATTAGGGCCAGGAGAATTCGCCATTTTCTATTTCGACGAATTAGATAAGGAGAACCACACCAACTTCAAACTAGACAGCGACGGTGGCGTGCTCATTCTATCCGACGGAAACGGAAACGTATTGGACAAAATAACCTATCCGAAGTGTTATCGAAACACCTCTTACGGAAGGACGGAAGACGGAGGAAACACATTCGGCCACTTCTTGACTGCCACTATGGGGAAAAGCAATGCCGGATTACAAACAGCCAAAACGCAAACCAAAGCTCCGACATTCAGCCAAATAGGAGGTTTCTACAACAGCAGCCAAAACATCACGATAACTGCGGCCAACTCCGCAGCAACCATCTATTACACAACGGACGGCAGTGAACCCAAAGTGCAATCCGGACGACAATACAACGGGCCTGTCAACATCAACACAACGACGACCCTGCGTGCCATTGCCGTAGTTAACGGAGAAATCCACAGCGAGATCACCACTTCCACTTACTTCGTAAACAGCAATATTCCTACCTCAATAAAGGTGGTTTCCCTCGCAACAGACAGGGACTATCTATATGGCGACTCATTAGGTGCCTTAGTAGTAGGTAGGAATGGTAGCGCCGTGCCTTCCAATTGTGGCGCCATGGATAGAACCGCCAACTACATGAACGATTGGGACCGTCCTTGCAACTTCGAGCTTTTCGACGAAGGTAATGTGCAACGCATCAGCCAAGAGGTAAAAGTCGGCGTGTTTGGAGCTTGTTCAAGAACCAAAGCCATCAAATCCATCAAGGTCAAAGCAAACAAAATATATGGTACCAACAAGTTGGACTACCCTATCTTCCACGAGAAACCGAACTTGAAATGGAAGAGCATCGTTCTCCGAAACTCAGGTAACGACTTTGGTAGAATGCTGTTCCGTGACGGATACCTGCAGACGCTCGCCGCTTCCAACATGGACATCGACCATCAAGCCTATGAGCCAGCCGTCATCTTCGTCAACGGAGAATACTACGGAATGTTGGGCATCCGGGAACGTTCCAACAAAGACTTCATCTACTCCAACTACGGATTGGACGAAGAAGATATCTGCATCGAGGAGACCTCCAACAAGGCGGAGCAATGCGACAGCTACCAAGAGGTCTTGAACATATCCAAGAAGTCTAATGCCAGCTTCGATGAAATCGACGCCATCATCGACGTTGAGGAGATGCTCAACTACTTCATGACAGAGATTTACTACTGCAACGAAGACTGGTCAGCCGGAAACATCAAGGCTTGGAAACGATTGAAGGACGGAAAATGGAGATGGATTCTCTACGATACGGACTACTCCACCTCGCTCTACAACGACTATTTGACCACCAACGGTTTCGTCTATGCGGCTCGTTGTTCCTTCTTCCCATTACTTAAAAACAACCCAGAAATCAAGAAACGGTTAATCAACAAATTCACCGTACACGCAGGAACCACCTTCTCAGAAGAGAATGTCTCCACCGTACTGGACAGCATGATCAACCTCTTGCAAGACGAGGCAGACTATTTCTTCAACTTCTTGGCACAAAAGAGAACAACAGAGGCATCCTCTTGGAGAAACGAGGCTGAGAAAGTAAGAAACTTCATCACCGCACGTCCCGACTATCTGTTCAAACACGTATCAGACAGTTTGAAAATCGGCGAGCCTGCCCCTATCCGCTTTGTCTCTGACTCAAAAGGAACCAGCTATCAGTTGAACGGATTGGACATCATCAACAAGAGAGATTTCCGAAGCTACTACTTCAAAGGTTCAGAATTACAAGTAAAGGCCATTGCACCAGATGGATACAAGTTCAAGAGTTGGGATATCTGCAAGGAGAAATACCTGCTCCCAAGTGGCTCAACTTGGAAGTACCTCTATCAAAAGGAGGGCGTCGCTTCCGATTGGAAAGAGAGCAATTTTGACGACAACGCATGGAACCAAGGTGTTGCACCTCTTGGAGCAGGCATGAGTTACCTTGTAAAGACCAACATCAGCCAAAACAACCAGAACCCTGGCGGAGGAACCAATCCTGGTGGTGGCACAAATCCTGGCGGCGGCATCAATCCTGGCGGCGGTGACTGGGGCAACTTCGGCGGTGGAGACTGGGGTGGCTTCGGCGGCATCGGCGGATGGGGCGGCGCAACAGTCAACACGACATCCTACTTGCGCAACACATTCACAGTCAACGACCTGTCTTCAGCCGGTGACTTATTATGCACCATGAAGGCCAACGAC
>JAGCWQ010000201.1 GCA_017961765.1 Paludibacteraceae bacterium
CCAAGAAATGCCAAGACAGAAGAAAAGCATACAGGTGGCTATGGCGGCGGGGATCCACCTCTTCCCATTCCGAACAGAGAAGTTAAGCCCGCCTGCGCCGATGGTACTGGGAGACCGGGAGAGTAGGTGGCCGCCATCTTACTGGAGCCGTCCAATCAATTTGATTGGACGGCTCTTTTTTTGTCGGCGTTGCCGCCGACGACGCATCCCAGGCACGGGTTTGCACCCATGCCTGTGGTATGCCGTTCCTTCGGAACTGGGGAACAAATCCTGTCGCATGCCACATTTTAGGCACGGGTTTGCACCCATGCCTGTTTTGTTGATTCGAAACCTCTTGTTCCACAATAAAAAACATCCTGCTTTGTTTTTCCCCATAGTTTTTTAATTTTGTATGTTGTTTAATTAAAATGAAACGATATGGGACTATTGAATTTGCTTTTCGGTGCTTTTGGCAATGCCATTATTAGTAAGGAGTCTTCTGCAGGTAAGGATGAAAAGAAGCCACAGAGTAAGGTTTATTCTATGGTCAACGTCCAATGCCCTGTTTGTGGCAGGGTGACAAGGCATAAATATATCTCGGAAACAACACTTAGGTGCTATGACTGTGGCAACGAAAGAGAGGAATGAGTAGCGTCCTCTCCTTTGTGATATTCTCTTTTGGGGTTTTATGCATGACGGAATCGACTACTTCTGTGTTTTGTGAATTATTGAGGTATAATGCCTTTGGGAATTCTTATGAATCATTTTTCTTTTGCCTCGGTTTTCATAATGTCGTCATAAAATCAAAAAATTATCTCTTGTGTTATGAAGCGGATTTTCTTCATGTTATTTCTGTTCATTTTCCCTTCTGCCTTGATTTCTAAGCCAGTGGAGATATATGTGCAATATGTCAATGAGCAGGGAATTGAGGATTTTGCTTATCTTTTGTCGGAGAAGGATTGGAAGGGCGCTATTCGAATTGTTGCGAAGGACGACTTTTTTCACGGAGAGGAGTTGCCTATCGAAGAGTATGCGATTCGTCTTTGGGATAAGGTCTCGATTATGAGAAACTATGAGCCTTATCTTGTGCAGAAGGGCGATAGCGTCACCGACTTGCTTCTGAATGTAGTCAAAGAGTTGGTGGAGGATAAAAGAATGTCTAGGCAAAAAGGGACTTCTCTGACTAAGTCAGTGTTACTCTTGGTGAAGGTGAAGGGTAGGACGCAACCGATCCCTTTCTCTGTCTCTATTTTCGAAGAAACAATTAAACCCTGTCGATTCAATAGTGAGTGTTTTGTTAGATTGGCTGATGGTAGGCTTTTTCAAAATAGATTTGGGAAAGGTATCCATAGAGATAGCTTGCTTCGATTTGAGGAGCTTTGCTATTTTGTTAATGATGCTGTGAAAAAGGAGAAGATTGAGTTGGCGGTGAAAGCCTTTTCTATCACTTATTTTGATAATAGCGGTAACACTCGATTGCTTCGATCTGACTCTTCCTCTTTTTCCGATAAGATGTTGGATTTTTTTAGGAAAGTCCCCAATGGAAAAACATTTTACATTACTAACATTACCTTGAAAGATACCTCATCCGTCACTTTGCCTACGAATCCTTGTATCATGGAATTGAAGGTGAAGTAAGGGGCGGTTGGTAAGGAAGGAGATGATTCTAAAATTTGTAATTATGCGAAGATTTGGATTTCTATTGTTGCTATTTGCTACTTAAGAATTAAGATTATCACCCTTGATTCTCTTCACGTTTCCTTATAAGTGAAAATTAGTTTGGCTTTATACCATCATGATTCCCGATAGCAATCTTCCTGATTGGATGGTTTGTCGGCGGGCGGAAAAGTAGCGTTTGTCGGAGAATGTGCAACCGGGGTGGATGTAGATGTTTTCTTCGGAAATATTGGCATTTTTCAGTTGAATGTGGGCGGCGAGCCTGAGGTTAGCGTGGAAATCCTCTTGCGATTTGATGCAGATTAGTGCCATCTCTTCGGAGGAAAATACTTTGGAAAAACCGTTGATAAGTTCTTCTCCTACTTGGTATGCCTCCACTGAAATGCACGGACCTGTGCAGGCGATTAGTTCTTCGCATTGGGCTCCCATCTGTTCAAAGAGTACAACCGTTTTTGCAATGATTTCGCAGGCAATGCCTCGCCATCCGGCATGGACGGCAGCGACAATTTTTGTTTTGGGGGCATAGAGGAGAACTGGAACACAGTCGGCTGTCGTTACGCCTAAGCAGACTCCTTTCATCCGGGTGATCAGAGCGTCGCTTTCCAAAAGAGTCTGGATTCGTTCCTCTTCGTTTTTCTCGAAGAAAGATTCGTCAATCAGAAAGATGCCGTCTTTATGGATTTCCCGTGGAACGATAAGCCGTTCCGGGCTGATGTTCAGTTCTTGGCAGAGAATTTTCCTGTTGGCTTTTACATTTTCAGGCAAGTCACCGCAATAGGCACCTAAGTTGAAGGTCGAATAGTTGCCGTTGCTGCAACCACCCTCCACCGTGGTGAAGAAGTGGCGCAGATTCTCTTGTCTGCCAAATAAATCGCATTGCTCCAATCTTATTGGCATACATTTGGGCTATTTGCTGTCTTCCTCTTCGTCTATTTCAATCTCGTAGTCATCGTCCTCGAATTCCACCTCCAAATCTTCGTCGTCATCTTCGATGAAGGCGACGTCCATAGGGCGGTGGCTGATGGTGACGTGGCGGTTCTCGTCTTTGCTCAACTCCTCCCAAAGAATATCCTTCAGTTCCGTGATTCCCATGTTGGAAACGGCGGAGATGAATACGTGGGGAATATCAGTTGGCAAGGTCTTTTCTATGTCTGCCATCAATTCTTCGTCGAGCATGTCCGATTTGGAGATGGCCAAGACACGCTGTTTCTCCAACAATTCAGGGTTGTATTGCTCCAACTCGTTGAGAAGAATGTTGTATTCCTTCATGATGTCGTCGGAATCGGCGGGCACTAGGAACAAAAGGATGGCATTCCGTTCGATATGGCGGAGAAAACGTAGGCCGAGGCCTTTCCCCTCTGATGCACCTTCGATGATTCCTGGTATGTCTGCCATGGCAAACGACTTGTGGTCTCTGTAAGGCACGATACCCAAGTTGGGAACCAAGGTGGTGAACGGGTAGTTGGCTATCTTAGGCTTGGCTGCCGATACGACGGAAAGCAGGGTTGATTTACCCACGTTAGGAAAGCCTACCAATCCCACATCGGCCAAGACTTTCAACTCCATTACGACGGTACGTTCTATAGCTGGTTCGCCAGGTTGAGCGTAGCGGGGTGTCTGGTTGGTGGCTGAGCGGAAATGCCAGTTGCCCAATCCTCCTCGTCCTCCCTTGAGTAGGATGACTTCTTGTCCGTCCTCCGTCACGTCGCAGAGGAATTCTCCGGTCTCCGCATCGTAAACGACTGTACCGCAAGGCACTTCGATGATTTTGTCCTCTCCGTCGGCTCCGAAACTACGGCTTGAGCTTCCGCTACCGCCATGACCGGCGATGACGTGCTTCTCGAATTTCAGGTGGATGAGAGTCCAATAATTTTTGTTTCCTTTCAGAATGACATGGCCTCCACGTCCTCCGTCGCCTCCGTCAGGTCCTCCCTTGGGTGTGAATTTCTCACGGTGGAGATGCGCAGAGCCGGCTCCACCTTTGCCCGAACGGCAATATATCTTTACATAATCAACAAAATTCGTTTCTGCCATATCTTATTAAAACTCAAAATTCATAATTCTTAATTAGTCAATAAACCTTTTGGTGAGGTTTTGGAAGTGGTCGATTCGCCTGTCACGGAGGAAAGGCCACCAGCGGCGAACAAATTCGGAACGTTCCTTGGAAACTTCCACCACGAGGTTTGCCTCCTCTTTCTGGGGGGCTTGTGCAAGTAGTTCGCCTTGAGGTCCGGCAACGAAACTGTTCCCCCAGAATTGGATTCCTCCGGTAGCACCCGACGGGTCGGGTTCGTATCCTGTCCGGTTGACAGCTATCACAGGAAGTCCGTTGGCTACGGCGTGTCCTCGTTGTACGGTGACCCACGCATTGTTTTGGCGTGCCTTCTCCTCGTCGGAGTCTGTGCTTTCCCAGCCGATGGCGGTCGGGTAGATGAGCAATTCGGCTCCAGCCAAAGCCATCAGTCTTGCTGCCTCGGGATACCATTGATCCCAACAAACTAAAACACCGAGTTTGCCGACTGAAGTCTGGATAGGCGTGAATCCCAAGTCGCCTGGCGTGAAGTAGAACTTCTCGTAGTAGGCAGGGTCGTCAGGAATGTGCATCTTCCGATATTTGCCGGCTATGGTGCCGTCCTTTTCCAAAACTACAGCCGTATTGTGGTAGAGACCGACAGCCCGTTTCTCGAAGAGGGAGAGGACTATGACGATGCCTAACTCTTTGGCCAACGCACCGAAGAAATCGGTGGAGGGTCCGGGAATTGGCTCTGCCAAATCAAAATTGTCAGGTGTCTCCTCTTGGCAGAAGTAGAGCCCATTGTGCAACTCTTGGAGTACGACGAGTTCTGCCCCTTGCCTGGCGCATTGGCGGATGTTGTTGGCCAATTTCGCTTTGTTGGCGGCTATGTCTGCGCTATTTGCTTGTTGAACTAAACCTATTTTCACCGCATGAGAATTTGTGGGGTGGCTTCCTCCTTAGAAAGGAAGTCCCCCTTGGTTGTTTGCCAATTTTATATCCTTGATCATCAGTTGTATCGAGGTGTTCCCGTTAAAGGTGTTCTCTTCCACCGTGTAGCAAATGTCGACGGGGTTGAGGGCCTTGATCTGGGCGTTGAATTCGGATTGCCCGAAAGCGATGCCGTTCATGATACATTCCGATTTGGAATCGATGAGCTCTAGCTTCAAGTGCTCCTGCTCCTTGCCGACGACGCGGCTCGTTCCATAATCGAAAACCCTTTTTGTGACGAAGACTGGCTTCATGTTTTCCGGGCCGAATGGGTTGAATTGTTTCAGCAATCGGAAGAATTTCGGCGTGATCTCCTTGAAATCGATGATGGCATCGATGTCTATTTGGGGTTCCGTCTGTTCTGGGCGGATGTTCTCTGCCACGTAATCCTCAAATCTGCGTTTGAATTCAGGGACGTTCTCCTCCTTCATGGAGAGACCTACGGCATACATGTGTCCGCCGAAGTTTTCCAAGAGGTCGCGGCATGACTCGATAGCTTTGTATATGTCGAAGCCTTGGACGGAGCGGCCCGAGCCGGTGGCGAATCCGTTGGATTGGGTGAGGACGATCGTCGGTTTGTAGTAGATCTCTGTCAAGCGGGAAGCCACGATACCGATGACTCCTTTGTGCCAATTGGGGTTGTAGATGGCGATGGATTTGGAGTCGGCCAAGTCTTTCATGTTCTCCAATTCGGCATAGGCCTCGTCGGTGATGCTCTTGTCCAAATCCTTTCGTGTCTGGTTATACTCGTTGATGCAGGCACTCTTCTCCTTGGCGAAGGTGAGGTCTTTGGAAATCAGCAGTTCGACTGCTTCCCTGGCGGATTGGATTCGCCCGGACACATTCAGGCGAGGACCGATTTTGAACACGATGTCGCTGACCGTAATTTCCTTGTCTGCTAGTCCACATACTTCGATGATGCTCTTGATTCCCAAACTTGGGTTCAAGTTGAGCTGCTTCAGTCCGTAGTAGGCCAAGATTCTGTTTTCCCCGTTTATCGGAACGATGTCGGAAGCGATGCTGACGGCCAAGAGGTCGAGCAGGGGAGTGAGCTTCTCGAACGGAATCTGGTTGTTGAGGGCAAAAGCCTGCATGAACTTGAATCCCACGCCGCACCCAGAAAGGTTAGGGTCGGGATAGTGGGAGTCGTTGCGTTTGGAGTCGAGCACGGCCACGGCTTCCGGCAACTTCTCGTCGGGCGTGTGGTGGTCGCAGATGATGAACTCCACGCCTTTCTCTTTAGCGTAGGCCACCTTCTCCACGGCCTTGATGCCGCAGTCGAGGGCGATGACCAACTTGAAGTTGTGTGTTGCGGCGAAATCTATTCCTTTGTAGGAGATGCCATACCCTTCCGTATATCGGTCGGGAATGTAGAAGTCCACGTTCGAGTAGAATTGCCTCAAAAATTTGTACACTAGGGCAACCGCAGTTATCCCATCCACATCATAATCCCCATAGATGAGGATTTTTTCTTTACGACCCATGGCGGTGTTCAGTCGGTCGACCGCCTTTTCCATGTCATTCATCAGGAATGGATCGTGAAGATCGTCCAGTTGAGGTCGAAAGAATCGTTTGGCCTCGTCGAACGTCGTTATACCTCTCTGTACCAGCAGTTGGCAAAGGATGGGGCTGATGCCCAATTCTTCGGCAAGTTGTTCTTTTTGCTTTTCCTGTTCTGGCGACAGCGGGGTAAAAACCCATCTGTTTTCCATTTATATAGTTTTTTTATTACATTTTCTCTTGAGGATGGAGTCATCTTAGGGGATGCATTCCATCTTATGACGGCTACGTTTGATTTTTAATCGTTTGAATTGTAGTCGATTGGCTGTGTTATAGTTTACTTCTTTCACGAAGGAATATTCTTTCCGAAAGTAAACACTAATGCAATGTTGTAAAGATAGTGAAAATAAACCGCATTTCACTATTTTTTAACATCAAAAAACAGAAACCATTTATCTTGTTGGATTTTTTAAGGTTTTAATCCTGAAAAATGGCAGTCTTTCGATGAAATGGGCATTTTTTGTTTTCAAGGGGAAATGAGGAATCTTGACATACCTCAAAAAAGCAACTTCTCTTGTTAAAAAAAGTGTATTTGCTGGATAAAATGCGAAAAGAAAAAAATGGCGTTCGGAAAAAGTTTGTATTTTCGTAGTTCGATTTCTAAGGTGAAGATAAAGATGCAAGAGTTGAATAGGAAACGGAGCTTGGGGAAGGATAGGATGAAACGCATCCTGCGCTGGAAGACGTACAAATTGATTAAGACGATAAAGAATCAATTTCTGAACTTTCTGGTGTGGCGGTCCCATGCGATAAGCGATAAGCATTTCGTGATGATTCTGAGTCTCTTGGTTGGATTCTTCTGTGCGGTGGCTGCGCTCATCTTAAGCCATATCATCAATAACATCCATGAGTTGGTTCGGACCAGTTTCGACAGGGACGACTTGAACTACCTCTATTTGGCGACGCCGGTGATCGGTATCTTGTTTGCGAGCCTTTATGTGCGTTGCGTGGTGAAGGACGACATCAGCCATGGAGTGACAAAAATCTTGTATGCGATTTCTCAAAATAAGGCGATAATCAAGGCGCATAACATGTGGTCTTCCATCATAGCCAGTTCGTTGACTATCGGATTTGGTGGATCCGTAGGAGCCGAGGCTCCAATTGTCCTTACGGGGTCGGCCATCGGTTCTAATTTGGGACGGCTCTTCAATCTGCAACGGAAGACGATGATGTTGCTGGTGGGCTGCGGTGCGGCAGGTGCGGTGGCTGGAATCTTCAAGGCTCCATTGACGGGCGTGATCTTCACCTTGGAGGTGCTGATGCTCGATTTGAACATGTCGTCCATTGTGCCTTTGCTGATTTCGGCGGCTACGGCGGCGGTCTGCACCTTCTTCTTTACGGGCAATTCCTCCTCCATGTTTGAGTTCGTTCCCGATCCTTTCCAGTTGGAGAGGGTGCCGTATTATATTTTGCTTGGTGTGGTTTGCGGATTTGTCTCCCTCTATTTTACGAGGGGAATGAGTAAGTTGGAATCATTCTTCGCTAGCTTGGACACACCGTGGAAAAAGTTTATTGTGGGTTCCCTGCTGTTGGCTGTCTTGATTTTCTTCTTGCCTCCGCTCTATGGAGAAGGCTACGACACGATTTCCTATCTATTGAATAATCAGGTGGATATGGTGACGCAGAATAGTGTCTTCTACGATTTCAGGAATAGTTCCTATATGTTGGTGCTCTTTTTGGTCTTGGTGGTCTTCTTTAAGATTTTCGCTTCGGCGGCGACCAACGGAAGTGGAGGAACGGGTGGTATCTTCGCGCCTAGTCTGTTCATGGGTTGTGTGAGTGGTTATATTGTGGCCTATCTCCTTAATTTCTTTGGCGTTGCTAAATTGCCGGAGAAGAATTTTGCTTTGGCGGGAATGGCGGGAGTCATGTCGGGTGTGATGCACGCTCCAATGACAGGAACCTTCCTTATCGCCGAGTTGACGGGTGGTTTCGGCCTCTTCTTGAGCCTGATGATTACGGCAACGATAGCCTACATTACGATAGTGGCCTTCGAACCTCATAGCTTGTATGCCATGCGTTTGGCGAAGAAGGGTGAGTTGTTGACGCACCATTCTGATAACAACGTGTTGACGCTCTTGGAGTTGGATAAGATTGTGGAGACAGATTTGAGGGAACTTCGTCCGGAAAACACCTTGGGGGATGTGGTCGAAATCATCAAGACCTACAACCGAAACTTTTTCCCAGTTTTGGACCACGATAGACGTATGGTGGGTGTCTTGCATTTGGACGAGATAAGGAATGTCATGTTCCGTACGGAGTATTATGATGTTTATACGGTCGCTAAATTGATGAATAGCGGTGAGATTCCTCATGTGGTCAGAACAGACTCAATGGTGAAGGTGATGCAGATTTTCGAGAAGAGCAAGTTGTGGAATCTTCCTGTCTTTGAAGAGGATGGAAGCTATGCGGGATTCGTCTCCAAATCCAAGATCTTCAATACTTACCGTGATATGTTGGTGGCCCTCTCCGACGATTGATGGGGAGGAAACGTTAGTTTTTCTTATAGTGAAGTTTCGAGGACAATTGGTTCATTAGGTATTTTACGTATTGCTTTCTGTAGTCGGTGTGGATGGCCTCCTCGTCCATCATGATGATGTCTATGTCCAACGTGACGAGTTCGATACCTTTCACTCTACCGAAGTCGGATTCCATCTTTTTCAGGTGCTTTTTCAATTCCTCTGGGGACAACTCTGTCTTTAATGAGATGCCTGCGTTAAAGTAGAACAAACAGGAGGAGTCGTCGAGCGAAGGCGTATGGATGGTGTTTGTGACGGCTTCTACGTCAAATGATCCATTCAATGTTTTGATCGCTTTTTTTATCAGAGATCTACCTTCCTTCGCATTGGATCCCATGCAAAGACGGTATGTGTGTATGCCATTTGAATCCATGTTGCTACTCAATGGTTATCTTCAGTTTTCCGTACAGATTCAAGCTGATTTTCAGTCCCATCTTTGTGATGAATATGTTATCGGCGTTGAGGTCGTTGATGAATCCGTCCAATTTCACGTTAGGGACAATCTCCATGTTGAAGAGTTCGGAGCGGCTCATTTCTTTCACCAAGTGGTATTCATCCTTCAGAGAGAAGACCAGCTCCTCTTCCAATCTTCGTTTCATTCCTTTCTTATAGAAGATATTCACGATTTTTGCTAAGATGTTTTTTGTCTTTATTTTATAGTCCACATCTTTCACGCGGATGGAGAAGGTTTCCTGGTCGTAGTAGGGTTTGCACTCCAAGTAGATGAGACCGTTGATGAATCCGATGACATCAAGTCCGACGATTAGTTTTTCGTTCTGTCCGAATATCTCTACGCTATCCACGACCACACTCTTTTTCCCTTCTCCGAAGGTTTGCCCCACCATGACAACCCTTGCCATGGAGTCGAGTACGGTGAAAGGCACGTCGGCGAGGATGTTCATCATAAATCGCTCGTCTGTTTTCGTGTACATGGTCAGAGGAGGCAGGATGCTTTCCTTCCTGACGAAGGTTGGTGCATTTCCCAAATAGACCTCCATCAAGCATTTAACACCAAAAGTCGTGTTGATTTTGCCTTGGTAGCCGACGATAGGAGTCGTGTATATTTGGATAGGCGTGGTTTTGATCCAAGCCTTGTAGTCGGCAGTGGAGATGTCGATTGGCTCTTGCACGAGGTCCCAAAGACTTTGGGCGTAGGTTCGTAATGGAACCTGCTCGTTCAAGGCCTTGTCGATTGTCGTGAGGATATCTTTTTTGTTGTCCCGTATGATTTTATCTACGATAGGGGTGATTCGCAAGTCAACGAATCCGACTTTCAGCACGGGCTTTTTTATCCAGGAGTATTCGACGATTTCTGTTTTCGTGATGAGTTTCCAATCTTTGGACAGGTTGATGGTCGTTCTGAATTTCAAGTCGATGGCACCTTCAATCTCTCTGTCGGTATAGGTGATGCCCAAGTCGAAGCGTTTTTTGATCCAAAATTTGATGGGGACTTGGTATTCGAGGACGTTGTTTTCGTATTGGATTTTGAAATCTTTTGCTTTCTCCGCCCGCACCATGATACTGTCGTCCTCGATGACAGTATCCTCGTAGAGTGTGCCGCTAAAGGTCTCGTTGAGTTTTTTCTCCAAGAAGGATATGTTGATGTCCAAAGGGATGTGGAGGGTCGAAGTCCTTGGTGTATAGACGACTTCCTGGTATTCCTCTTCGGGGCGTTCTTCCGTCATGCTGTCGAGTCGTTCGGATACCGTCAGGTTGTCGATGGCTTCGATTGGGAAAATATCATCGGATGAATTATCCTGTGCAAAACTGAACAGAATACTCAAATTAAATAAAATCAATAAGTTAATGAGTTTTTTTTGCATGATGCCATAGGATTGATAAAACCAACCCAAAAGTAGGTAATAATTTAAAGTTTTCTATGATTAAATCGAAAATAATCGTTTCATACTATCTTTCTATCTCTTGCGTTATAATTTTTTTAAAATGAAGTGTTGTTTTATTGTGAAAATGATTAATTTTGCACAATGGAATGTAGAACCATTTTCTTGCGTAATGCTTTCTTTGAGGTAGGGAGTTGATTATTAGATATGAAGAAGAAATAGTCCCTACGGAGTTTGTTCCCTTTTCGGGAGTTGATCAAGATGATGAGGATGGGAGCAAGAGAGAAGGTTGGGCGGGAGAATGGCTTTCCGATGAACTAGAGAAAGATAAACAGTTATATTTATGAAAAAAGTTGTGATTTTTTTGTTCGCTCTTTTTAGCCTTTCCTCTTATGTTTTTGCACAGGACGAGGCGAGCGAAACGAAAGAGGTGAGTGATCAAGCAGCTCCTGCCGGAGAAACTGAAGAACCAGACCAAGAGGGATTTAAGAGTAATTGGTTTATAGGTGTAGGTGAAGGTGCCGTAGTTAATAAGTTTAAGGACAACTGGTTCGTTGGAATCGGTCCTGCATACCAACTCTTTTCGGGAACTCCGTCAAGTGGAGGTATGTTCGATCATGCTTCCGTTGGTCTCCAACTTCGTGGTGGTAAGTGGATGACTCCTGATTTTGGATTCCGTTTTGGTTTCCAAGGTTTCAGCTTCAAGGATTATAAGAAGGAAAGCCAATCTTATTTGTCTTTGGATGCCAATATGATGGTGAATGTGCAGAATTTGTTCTTGGGTTATTCAGAGAACCGTTTCTGGAGTATCGATCCTTATATGGGTCCTACTTTCTTGGTTTCTGATTTCGATAAGAATACCCATTATGGATTCGGCTTGTTGGGCGGTCTCCATAACACATTCAATATGAACAACATCATCCCTTATGTGGGTGATAAACTTTACTTGTATTTGGATTTGAGTGCAATCTTGTCTGACAAGGAGTTTGACCATTCTGAATACGAGAGAGATGAGAAAGGGAAGAAGGTTTCATCTCGTGGCTTGGATGCGATCTATTCCGTTTCTGTCGGAGCTGTGTACAGATTCCCTAAGAGAGGATGGACTTCTTCGTTCATCATGTATTAATTAGGTATAATATATGAAGTTAAAGTCTTGCATATTATTATTCTTCTTAACCAGTTTCTTGACTGCATTTTCGCAGTCAAGGCTGGTTTATGTCAATGATTTCAGTGACGACTGGTTCATTTCAGCCGCTGGTGGTATCCAAACTTTTCAGGGTACGCCAAGCTCTGAGGAAAGTTTCTCTGGAACATTGTCGCCCGCTATGGCCTTATGCTTAGGTAAGTGGCTGACACCTGCTTATGCTTTGCGTGTTGGATATAACGGAAACTACTTCATGGATGCGAGGGGAGAGGATGTCTCTTTCTTTACTTTGCATGGAGAATTTATGTTCAATGTCCAAAATCTTATTAAGGAGGGTGGTGATCATTTTTGGAATGCCTCCCCTTATATAGGTACAGGATGGGCTGGTTCTCGTGGGGAGAATAAGAATGATGGCTGGGCTTTGCATTTTGGTTTGTATAATACTTTCCGCATTACGACATCATTGTCTGCCATGGCAGAGTTCTCAGGAATCCTTGCAGATAAGGAATTTGATTTGATGATTGATTCCAGCCAAGGTTTTGACAAATTATTTGCGCTTACGATAGGTTTGGTCTATCGTTTGAAGTTTGAAGACTAAATTATAGGTGGGTCTTTTAGATTTGCCTTTTGATAAAATGTACCACATTGAGGGTTTTGAAAAATTTTTTGGTGCTTTTTGTTTTACTTGCCTTTTCTTCTTACCTTGCTTTTGGGGGATAAATGGATGAGGGGGTTGTATAATTCAAAAGACATTGAAACGATTGGATGATACTCTCCTAAAGAAAACGGACTCCAAAGATGAAACTAAAGACTGTTCTTCCCTTTTTGCTTTTGTCTGGATCTGCGACTATGAGTGCAGAAACAAAAGCTATACTTCTTAATAGACTTAAGGACAATTGGTTTATTGGTGCTGGTTTCGGTGTACAGGAATTTGCTGGTAACCCGAAGTCTGATTTGAGTTTTAGCGAAATGATGACTCCAGCGGTCAATGCCTATGTCGGAAAATGGTTGACTCCAGGTTCTGGCTTGCGTCTTGTTTATAATGGGGCGACCTTCAAGGATAATCAAGGTGACGATGTCCCTTATTTCAATATTCATGGCGACTATATGTGGAATATCCATAATACTTTCTTCGGCTATAAGCCGATGAGGATTTGGAATTTCTCTCCATATATCGGTGCGGGATGGGCTGCATCCCGTGGCGACAATACTAATGATGGTTTCTCCATCAACTTCGGTTTGTATAATACGTTCCGATTTACGGAAGCGGTCTCTGGTACATTGGACCTCTCAGGCATGCTCGCTGATAAGGAGTTCGATTTGGTAATCTCAGACCACTACTCTTTCGATAAGATTTTTACGGCCTCCGTGGGTGTCTCCTATAAGTTTAAGAAACGAGATTGGGATACGACGGCAATCAAGGATTTGAATGTCGCATTGCTTTCCGATGAGGAGTATGCTAAGAAAGTGGCTGCCGATTCGGCAACTGTGGCGGCTCAACAGGCTCAAGAGGAAGAGAAAAAACGTTTGTCTGCTCAGTTGAATGAGTGTTTGAAGAAACAGACAGATTTGATGACTGAGTTGAATGAGGTGAAGAAAAATTCAGCGGAAGGTCTTGGCGAGGTGCCTGATTTGCAACTTCGCTTGATGACTAAGATGGTCTTCTTCACGAGTGCTTCTTCTTCGGTTGCCAATAAGTATATGGTGGATATGAAACCACTTGTGGAGTTCGCAAAGAAGAAAGGTTATCGTTTGAAGGTGACGGGCTATGCCGACAATGCTACGGGTACGGCTTCTTTCAATAAGGCATTGAGTTTGCAACGTGCGAACGCCGTTGCTTCCTTGTTGGAAAAATTGGGTATGGCCAAGTCTGATTTGATTGTCGAGTCGGCTGGTGGCACTTTGATTGCCAATGACATGAGGTATAACAGACGGGTCTCTGTTGAGTTGGTTAAATAGAGCCTTGCTTGACGTAGGGAGAAATCTCTCGTCGGTCTGAATTTGGGAGTGGTTTTTATAAACTGTTCTTGAAAATATAGGGGCATCTCTTCTTTCGGGATGCCTTTTTTTATGGTTTTGCGAGAAATGGACAAGTATCAAGAAATATTACGTCAATATTGGGGATATGATGATTTCCGCCCTTTGCAGGGTGACATCATCCGTTCCGTCGGGTCGGGTGTGGATACGCTGGGCCTGATGCCTACGGGCGGTGGCAAGAGTATTACGTTCCAAGTCCCTGCTTTGTCCCTTTCTGGGGTTTGTGTGGTTGTCACGCCTTTGATTGCCTTGATGAAGGACCAAGTGGAGAACTTGCGTAGCCGTAATATTAAGGCAGTGGCTGTCTATTCGGGCTTGACCCGGGATGAAATACTTGTGGCGTTGGACAACTGCATCTTAGGCGATTATAAATTTCTCTATGTCTCCCCTGAACGATTGGCAACCGATATTTTCATAGCGAAACTGCAGCAGATGAAGGTCTCCCTTTTGGCTGTGGACGAGTCGCATTGTATCTCCCAGTGGGGGTATGACTTCCGTCCTTCCTATCTGAAAATCGCTGATATCCGTGCCTATATTCCCGATGTTCCTGTCTTGGCTCTTACGGCGACGGCAACTCCAGAGGTGGTCGAGGATATCCAGAAACAACTCCATTTCAAGAATGGCAAGGTCTTCAAGAAGAGTTTTGCCAGAAAGAATATTGCATATATTGTACGTCATACGGAGGATAAGATGGGCCAGATGCTTCGTATCCTCTCCTCTGTTCCTGGTACCTCTATCGTTTATGTGCGTAGCCGTAAGAAGACGAAGGAGGTCTCCGATTGGCTGAATGCCCAAGGTGTTACGGCTGATTTCTACCATGCCGGGCTTACCAACGAGATGAAAGACCAGAAACAGCAAGATTGGAAATCGGATAGATGCCGTGTCATTGTGGCAACGAACGCTTTTGGTATGGGTATCGATAAGCCGGATGTGCGGACGGTCATCCATTTGGATCTCCCTGATACGTTGGAGGCCTATTTCCAAGAGGCGGGCAGGGCAGGGCGTGATGAACAAAAAGCCTATGCTATTCTGCTTTACAACAAGTCGGACAATGCAAAATTGAATAAGAGGGTTGCCGATGGTTTCCCTGAAAAGACTTTCATCGAGCGTGTTTACAACTCGTTGTGTAATTACTATGAGATAGGGGTTGGTTATGGCCTCGACTCTGTCTTTGATTTCAGTTTGGGTGATTTCTGTAGCGTCTTCAAGTTTCCATTATTGCCGACTTACAGTGCATTGAAGATATTGGACAATGCTGGTTATTTGGAACTTACGGACGATGAGGATCATCAATCACGGGTCATGTTCATTGTTAATCGAAACGATTTGTATGATTTCCACCCAGATAGCCAATTCCATGAAGAGTTGGTGAAGATATTGCTTCGCTCATATACTGGGCTTTTCACTGAATATGCGTTTATTGACGAGTCGCTTTTGGCTAAACGGTTGAATGCCTCAAGGGATGATGTCTATCAGGGCTTGATCGCTTTGTCCAAATGGAGGATTATCAATTATGTGCCGGGGAAGAAGACTCCGGTTGTCGTCTTTACTCGTTCGCGGGTGGATTTGCCTCATCTGGTGATTAGCAAGGAGGTCTATGAGAAGCGGAAGGAGCGTTTCGTGAAACGAATCGAGAGTGTCCTTTCCTACGCTCAATCGCAGGACCGATGTCGTAGCCGTATGCTGCTACACTATTTCGGCGAGGAGGAGTCGGAGCCTTGTGGCTGTTGCGACTACTGCTTGAATAAGAAAAAACGTGCCATGACTCATGTGGATTATGGGGAGATCAAGCAGGCCGTCTTGGGACTTCTGTCGGACGGACCGATGCAATTGACCTCTTTGGTTGGTAGCCTTGGGTATGAGGAAGAAAAGGTGTTGGATGTTTTACGTCTGATGCAGGACGCTGGGGAACTGAGGACGGATGCGACAGGTAAAATAGGCCGAATTTAAGAAAAAACAATAGCCCCACACCGGCGTGCAGGGCTATCCCATTTTGTTTAAATCGCTTAGAAAATCTGATTATTTTGAGATTTGAAGCAAGGCTCCCGTCTCTTTGTCGAAGAGGGCTTTCAAATCGTTTTTGTCGAAGAATCCGGCTGGAAGGCTTTCCGTTGTGCCTAACTGAGGAATTTCCATTGTTCCTTTCCAAATGGACTTTTTCCCTTGCTTGATGTCGATCTCCGCTATGGCAGGAATTCTGTACACGTAACCCGATTTTCCAGAAGGGTTGCTTACCTTGCTGGCGTTGTTCTTCTTTTTGATGGAGATGCTGATTGATTCGCTTACCTCCTCAAATCCGTTGCGTGCTGAGAATTTGCATATCTCTTGGTTATTTCCTTCTTTGTCTGGGGCGAAGGTGAAGGTCATTTTGGTGTTCTCCGTGCAATATTTTCCGAAGAATAACTCGTAGAGTTCTTTTTCTTCCTTCTCTATCTGGTGGATGAATTCGTTGACATCCTTTACGTCGTCACCGTTTTGTTGGAGCAGGTCGGCTTTGGTCATCCTCAAACCGTTGATGAGGTCGAATGCAAATTGAGCGTTTCCTTTGTCGGGAATTGAGTCGTTCTCCTTGTACTTGAAATTAGTTTTGAATTCCTCACTCTCCGTTTCTTGTTTGTGCTTCCTGTGGTGTTTGCCACACTTCCCTTGAGGAGGGAATGGGGCATTCATCTCTCTTGGGCAAGAGTTTTTGTCGAAACCTAAAGAAAGGTTCACACCTCTGAGTATTTCATTCTCAGTGAGGGAAATGAGCGAGCCTGTAGAACCGTAGGCTGCATATACCTTGTAGTGTTGAGTAGGATCGGGTTCAGTCCTCTTTCTGATTCGGATGTCGGTTATCTCCCATGTGTTACGGTCTTGGCTCTCTGCATAGGTTCCGAAGAATCGTTTGGCATCGCTGGAGTAAGGTCCGGCCTTGAATTTTTTGTTGGTTGCCTCCACTTCGATTTCAAAAATTGTCTTTGGAAGGTAGTAGGATGCGACAACTTCCTCTTTTGCATTTGCCTCTTTCTCTTTTGCTGGAACTACCATATTCTGTGCGGTCGCTGCTGTGCCACAGATGAGGAGTGTTGATAAAAGTAATTTATTCATGGATTATTTATTATTTATGATTTTTTGAATTTTGTTATAGTCATTCCTTGTCGATGATTTTCCCTAATAGGGAGGTTGTTATGGAAAGAACGATACTGAAAAGCATAGCCCATCCGAAGCCGTTCACCACAAAACCATCCAACAAAGAACTTGCCATCTCTATGATGAATGCGTCGATGATGAAGATGAAAAGCCCCAAGGTTACTAACGTGATGGGAGCCGAGAGAAATACCAAGACGGGTTTTACGAAAGTGTTCAGTAACCCGAGGATGACAGATAGGATGATGGCTGTCAGATAGTTGTCTATTCCTATGCCGGGAAGAAGCCAGCCGGTAAGATAAACGGCCAATGAAGATATGAATATTTTTAGTATCATCTTAAAGTGTTTCTCTGAATCTTAAAATGTTCTCGTTGATTCCACCCTAAATATAGCGATAATATTTGAACTAATCCCTCTTTTACTTGTTACTGATTGTTAATCTTTTAAATAAGGAGCAAGTCGGCTCCACTCTTTATCCTCCATGTTCAGCAACTCTTTCACCTCGTTTTTCTCGATTCGTCCTCGTTCTTTCCTCGTTTTGATGAGGGTGGCGACGCCTTTTTTAGGAAGATAAGGGTGATAGAATCCCCAAGTGAAAGAATCGTCGTTCATGTCTATCCGTATTGTTTTATTTGTGTCCACCGTTAAATATGGGCGTATGGATTCATAGAGTTCCTCTTTTATGCCATAAACTTCCTTGATTTGATCAACAGAGTGGAATCCTCCTAGTTTCTCCCTGAATTTGACGATTCGTGCGGCGTAGGTGCTGCCGATGCCTTTTAGTTTTTTGAACTCAGTCGTGTCTGCCGTATTGATTTCGATAGGCGATAGGGAATGCCCTTTCTCGTGTTTTCCCTTCTTGGAAAAACTTTTGGGTGAACTCTCCGTTTGGGGGTGGCTGGGACTATCCCTCTTGCTGGAGTAATCTTTCTCTTGTTCCTTTTTTTGAAGATCGGCTTTGAAGAGTTCCAGCGCTTCCTCTAATTGGCTCGTCTCTTCTTCGACGGGAGGAACGATGCGGTTGATTTGGGAACTGAGGGCGATGGAGATGCCCACGAATGCAAGAAGTAGGCAAAGCCCGTTTCTTTCCCCTTTTGTAAAAAAGAAAAAATCCTTCATTTTTTGATTGGGTTAGTTTCTCGATTCCCAAAGGTTTTAAGCAAACAAAACCGTATTGAAAATCATTTCATGTTTCAAATTTACGGATAATTTTTTGTTTTCAACTCAGTTTTCTGTTTTTGCTCGTTTTCTTTTTCACGGCTTTCTATTTGGATTATCTTTGTCTGCGAATAAAATTGAATTATATGGCATCTTCGAAACGAGTCGTTTTAGGAATGAGTGGTGGAACGGATAGTTCCGTTGCGGTGTTGTTGTTGCAGGACGCTGGCTATGAGGTCGTAGGTGTCACTTTCCGTTTCTGGGAGGAGAATGGGGATTCCTATTTGCAGGAGGTTAAGTCATTGGCTGATTGTATGGGAATTGAGCATCATGTGGTGGATGCGCGTCCGGCTTTTCAAGAGGTGGTGCTTCGTTATTTTGTGGATGAATATATGGCAGGCCGTACACCTGTCCCTTGTGTGCTTTGTAACAATCTGATGAAATGGCGTTTGTTGGAAGAAAAAGCTGACGAGTTAGGGGCGGCTTATGTGGCGACGGGGCATTATGCGCAGATTCGGAATATCGATGGCATTTTTTATGTCACGAAGGGAGTGGATGAGATGAAGGACCAATCTTTTTTCCTTTGGGGATTGAAGCAGGATTTGTTGTCAAGGATTCTCTTCCCTTTGGGCAGGTATGAAAAGACGGAAATTCGTAGAATGGCGGCAGAGCGTGGTTATCCGAGTGTCTCCCGACGTCCGGACAGTATGGGTGTCTGCTTTTGTCCCAATGACTATCGACAGTTTTTGAAGCAAGCTTTGCCAACTTCCGATTTGATTCGCCCTGGTGATTTTGTCGATGAAAACGGGCATTTCTTGGGTCGGCACAAAGGATATCCGTTCTATACGGTGGGGCAGCGTCGTGGACTTGGCGTGACTGCTCGTGAGCCTCTCTATGTGAAGGCGATTCTGCCCGAATCCAATCGGGTCGTCCTCTCTTCGGCGAAGGGTTTGCAATGTCAGGCAATGGAGTTGCGGGATTGGCAAGTTCCTTGTATGGCTGATTTGAATGAGCCTGTTGTGGTGCGTTATCGTTATGAACGTCAATATGTTGAGGCTATGGTAGAGAAGTCGGAAGATGGTCGTTTGTTGGTCCGTTTCGAATCGCCAGTCATGGGGGTGGCTCCGGGACAATCGGCTTGTTTCTATAAGGGAGACCGGGTCGTGGGTGGTGGATTTATTGTGTGATTTGATTGGCCTGTACTTAGAAGTGGGGTTGTTTTGTCGCTCTCCTTTGTTTGGAAAACACGATAAGAATTGATATTTTTGTAGGATAATTATTGTCGAATAGGAGATTCGTTGGATCTCCCTGATAAGAAGAAAAAGTGAAGAAGTATTTTTTATATTTAGTACCGTTCTTTATTTGGACGTTATTTTCTCAATCGTGTGCTAACATGGCTTCGGGACCTACGGGTGGCCTGAAGGACACTATTTCTCCCGTTTGTTTGGAGTCTAATCCGAAATTGGGGGCGGTGAACGTCAAGGAGAGCAAGGTTACGCTCTATTTTGACGAATACATTTCCCTTTCCAATCCATCAAAAAATGTCATCGTTTCGCCTACGCAGACGACACCTCCGATAGTGAAGGGCATCGGGCGGAAAGTCTCGGTCGAATTGAAGGATTCTTTGCTTCCGAATACAACTTATACAATAGATTTCGGTAAATCCATCGTTGATTTTAATGAGTCGAACCCTGCCGAACAATTCTCCTTCTGTTTCTCTACGGGACCGACGCTTGATTCTATGTCTGTCGAAGGAACTGTCTTGGATGCTAGGACGTTGACTCCAAAGAAGGAGGTTTATGTTGGTCTCTATTCGAATTTGTCCGATACGATTTTCGCCAAGGAGAAGATGGAACGAATCTCCATGACCGATGCCGACGGAAAATTTATCCTCCGCAATTTGGCGGTTAAGCCTTACCGTATCTATGCCTTGGCTGATGCGAATGCCAACAACTACTTCGACTTGCCAACGGAAGCTTTGGCCTTTCAATTGGGTACGATTCAGCCGGCTATGGAGGAGCATGCCGTGGCCGATACTTTCTACAATGATTCCATGCAGGTGTCAAAAATAAAACAACACATCAAAAGAAGGTTCTATCCCGATTCCTTGGTTTTGTTGATGTTCAATGAAGATGTGCGCCAGCAGTTGTTTGTGAAGCAGGAGAGGAAAGAGGCGGATAAGGTGTGCCTCTACTTCAAGAACTACAACAAGTTGATGCCGGAGTTGGTTCCGCTCAATTTTAAGAAGAAAGATTGGGCTATTGTCGAACCTTCCGTCACGATGGACACGATAACCTATTGGGTGAAGGATACGACTTTGGCGAAGATGGACACGTTGCTTTTCGTCATGAATTACCAGAAGTACGATTCGGCCAATGTCTTGATTCCTGCCACCGACACCTTGCCTATTTCTTATATAAATCCGAAGGCTAAAAAGCCAAAGAAGAAAAAGAAGCAGGTGGAGAAGGAGACCTTCTTGGATGTCGAGAGCTTTACTTCCGTTTTGGAATGGAATGAGAATCCTGTCTTGACATGGATCCGTCCTGTCCTCTCTTTCGGAAAGGATCAATGCCGAATTCAGGAGAAGAAGGATTCTACTTGGGAGAACGTGGATTTCACGGTTGAACCTAAGCCAGGTTCGGCCAATCGTGTATTCCTCTTCAACGTGAAGGTCAATCCAGAATATCGATACCAACTGATTATAGATTCGGCTAAGGTGACGTCCATCAACGGATTGCATAATGATAGCATCAATTGGCCTCTTCGTAGGCGGAGTGACGACGATTATGTGAAGTTGGTTTTGCATACGAAGAACGCTCCTGCCCATGCGGTGGTTGAACTTCTTGTCGGCAATGCCGTGCGGAATAGCGTCCGTCTGAATGAGAAGGGCGATGCCGTTTTTGACAAGATCATGCCGGCAGATTGCGTAATCCGTATGTTTGATGATAAGAATGGCGACGGTCTTTGGACGACGGGTGATTATGCCGAGCAGCGCCTGCCGGAACCTGTCTATTATTTCAACAAGACCGTCTCGTTGAAACTCGGTTGGGATCAGGAGGAGGATTGGGATGTCACTGCACTCCCTTTGCCAGAGCAAGCTCCGAAGAAAGAGAAAAAGAAAAATTGATTTCCGATGGAGGCTGTTTTCCCTTTGGCTTATTTGGGGCCTGTCAGTTATTATGCGGCCATGCTTACTTCCGAAAAGGTTTTGCTGGAGCAGTATGAGCATTATGTGAAGCAGACCTATCGTACCCGTTGCAAGATAGCCTCAAGCAACGGCATCTTGGAGTTGACGGTTCCTGTCGAGAAACCCTACAACAAGTGTGCGATGAAGGATATCCGCATTGCCTATAAGGAGAATTGGCAACACATCCATTGGGGGGCTTTGGAGTCGGCCTACCGTTCTTCGCCCTTCTTCGATTATTATAGGGACGATTTTGAGCCGTTTTATACCAGACGAATCGATTTCTTGCTGGATTTGAATTTTGGGCTTCATGAGGTTGTCTCCTCCCTTATCGGAAAATTGCCGAGAGTGATGTTGACGCAAGAGTACAATCCTGAATGCCAGGATGGTACGATTGATTTGCGCTCTGCTTTCTCTCCCAAGGAGGTGTCGTCCTATAAAGGGAAAACTTATTATCAAGTGTTTGACCAACGGTTTGGTTTCCAAAACGACCTGAGCATCGTTGACCTGCTCTTCAATATGGGTCCTGAGTCTATTCTCGTTTTGCGTCCATAACCTTTGATTCAATGATGGAAAAATAAATAAGTATTTAAAATAAAGAACGATATGAAAAACGATTATATGTATGATGACATCCGTCCTTATCGGGATTCGGAACTGAAGGAGGGTATGAAGCGTGCGGTGGCATCTCCAGAGTTGGATAAGGTGCTGGCGTTCCTTTTCCCTAATAGGAATTTGGATGAGTTCAAACAATTTCTTCTTTCCATGAATACGGTTCACGAATTTCAAGAGAAGGTCATTGCGAAGTTCTTGGTGGATTTGGTGGACAAGACGGGAAACGGCATGGACATCAACGGATTGGACGGGTTGGATAAGAGCAAACGGTATCTCTTTATTTCCAATCACCGTGACATCGTACTAGATGCAGCATTGTTGGATACCTTGATGATCTATCATGGAATGTGTGCAGCGGAGAATGCCATCGGAGATAACCTCTGTTCTCGTCCGTGGATCACGGAGATGATGAAGATGAATCGTAATTTCATCGTGAAGCGTAGTGGCACGAAGCGGGAGATCTTTGACGCCTCTAGGAAATTGTCTGCTTACATCCGCGACAACATTGTAGGTTCGGAAAGTTCGATTTGGATTGCCCAGCGCGAGGGTAGGGCGAAGGATTCCAACGACCGTACCCAAGAGAGCTTGTTGAAGATGTTGAGCATGAGTTCCGGCAAGGATATCCGACAAGGATTCATCGATTTGAATATCACGCCGGTGAGCATCAGCTATGAGTACGATGCGTGTGATTTCTTGAAGGCAAAGGAGTTTCAGCAGAAGCGCGATGATCCTGATTTCAAAAAATCGAAGGATGACGATGTCTTGAGTATGCAGACGGGTATGATGGGGTATAAGGGACACATCCATTATGAGGTTTGTGAACCTATCTCGGCAAAGTTGGAGGCGACACTCTCTCCTGAGGCCGACCGCCAGACCGTCATAGAGGCTGTGGCTGCAATTATCGACCAGTCCATCTACTCCCATTATTGCCTATATCCAGGCAACTATGTGGCTTATGACGAGATGGAGGGAACAAACAAATACTTGGGCGATAAATATACGCCTGAGCAGAAGGCAACTTTTGATGCCTATGTTGAGAAGCAGATTGCCAAAATCGATTTGCCGAACAAGGACGAGGCCTTCCTACGAGAGAAGATGTTGTTGATGTATTCTAATTTGGTGAGAAATTATTTGAAGGCTATAGAATAGATATGGATAAGGGAGAAAGGTGCAGTATCAAGTTCTGGGCGCAGGATGACAGACCTCGTGAGAAGTTGATGCTGAAAGGCCGGGAATCTCTTTCAAATGCGGAACTTCTGGCTGTTTTGTTGGGCTCTGGAAACAAGGATGAAAGTGCGGTGGAACTCTCCCAACGCATTTTGCACTCGGTGGGCAATAGTTTGAATAGACTGAGCCGGTGCTCTGTTTCGGATTTGGTTTCCTCTTTTCGGGGAATAGGAGAGGCGAAGGCCATCACGATTATTTCGGCGTTGGAGTTAGGGCGGAGGCGTAAGGCGGAACCCGTTTCCGAACGTTCGGTGATTCGTTGTAGTGCGAATATATACGAGGAGATGCAGGGCTTGTCTGATTTGGACCATGAGGAACTTTGGATCCTTTTGTTGGACAAGTCGCTTGCCGTGCAACGTCGTTGGCGAGCCTTCTCGGGTGGCGTGGACATGACTATTTTCGATGTCCGTCTTGTCATGAAAGAGTTGATCACCTCTTTGTCAAGTGCTGTGGTGATGGTGCATAACCATCCTTCTGGTCGAAAGACGCCAAGTGAGCAGGACAAGAGCATCACCCGGAAGTTGAAGGAGGCGTGCGACTTGTTCAATATTCGTATGCTGGATCACGTCATTATCGTGGATGGCGACTATTTTAGTTTTATGGACGAAGGTTTGTTGTAGGCTTTTCAATAGTTTGTGTTATGTTATTGATATATTCAGAGCAACGTTCAAATCGTTTGGAGTACATTTGTAGGCAATTGTTTCGTCATGTTTTGGGTTACGAATACCGCATAACGGAGCAGGAGGCGGATTTGCTGTCCCATCAGGGACCGGCCATTTGTTACGCGGAGTCGAAAAAGGGGAATTCGATTCATATCGTTCCTTCCCATTTGCTTTTTGAGACCTCGGTTAATCCGCAGGATATAACCATTTCGGAATGGCAGGGTATGCCGATTTTCTTCCAAACCAAGGGGACGGACATCCCTTTCGATATTTTCGCTGCTTCTTTTTATCTGATAACACGTTACGAAGAGTATCTGGACAATGATCCCGATAAACACGGACGTTTCAAGGCGGAAAATAGCCTTGCCTATAGGAACGGATTCCTGGAGCGTCCTATCGTGGATGAGTGGGCTGTGGCTTTGCGTGGTTTGATTCAGAGCCGCTATGGGGTTACTCCTGAATATGCCCCTTCATTCGTCTTCTATCCCACAATTGATGTGGATCACGCTTTCGCCTTTTTGCACAAAGGGCCGTTTGTCAACGGCTATAAAATACTGAAAGCGTTGCTTGCTGGTGATTGGGGTTTTGCCCGTTATGCTTTGTCGGTCTTGTTCCGTTGTCGGCGGGACCCCTTCTTTAATTTTGAGAAGTTGCGGAAAATCCATACTTTGGCCGGACCCGATTCTTTCGTCTTTTTCCATTGCGGAGGAAGAGGCAAATTCGATAAACGTACTTTCGTGCCGAGTCTTCGCTATTTTTTAGCAAAACGGAAGTTGTCACGTTACATGCAGGCTGGCTTGCATCCTTCCTATCGTGCAGCGGGTTTTGGCTGGCTTTTCTCTTTAGAAAAAAAAGTGATGGAGTGGGCCGTAGGCAGGGAGGTGACGAGTTGCCGTTTCCATTATCTCAAATTTACGCTTCCCGACAGTTATGTCCAATTGGCGCATAAGGGCTTTACTGATGATTGGTCCATGATCTATTCGAACGACCCTGGATTCCGTGCTGGAACGTCGTTCCCTTACCACTTCTATAATTTGTGCAGCGAGAAGACCTATAAGTTGCTGATTCATCCGACCGCCGTGATGGACAAGACATTGATGTCTAACAAAGGAATGAAGCCTGAGGAGGCCTATGAGTTCATCTTGCAATTGGCGGAGAAGGTGAAGGCTGTGGATGGCAGTTTCGTGACGCTCTTCCACAACGACCACCTGACGGATGCTTTCTCCGAATGGAGAGGGTGGAAATCCGTCTATGTGAAACTCGTGCAGAACCTGACGCAAAAGCAATAAATGAATAGTCCCACACAAGGCGGGACTATTTGATACAATTTATTTTATATGTTCCTTAAAAGAAAATCATTGCCAATGCGTATCCCACAAGCGTAGAAATCGTTACACAGATGAGGCCTGGCATCATGAACGAGTGGTTGAGTAAGTATTTTCCGATGACGGTGGTTCCTGATCTGTCGAAGTTGACGGTCGCAATGTCTGAAGGATAGTTCGGAATGAAGAAGTATCCATATACCGAAGGCAGTAAGCCCAACAGTACGGGGCCTGGCAATCCTAACGAGTAGGCGAGCGGTAGCATGGAAACCACGACGGCACCTTGCGAATTGATGAGGACTGAGACAGCGAAGAATACAAAAGCAATTGACCAAGGATAGTCTTTTACTAAGCCTCCCATCGCTTCCTTCATTTCAACCATATAGTTGCCGAAGAACGTGTCAGCCAACCATGCGATGCCGTAGATGGCAACTACAGCCACCATACCAGATTGCCAGACAGAACCTTGCATCGCTTTCTTTGGCTCTGCCTTTGCAAAGATAATCATGAGGGCAGCCGCTGCAATCATCACAATTTGAATGATAATGTTCATGCCAAGCGGTACGGATGTCTCCACTCCGTTTTTCATGGCTGGGAAGGATGGTCTAATGTCGTATCCGATGATTTGGAGCACGGAGAATGTGACGATAAGGAGCAATGCACCTAAGAATATATAAACACTTGTTTTAGCTTCCTTGCTTATTTTTTTGTCAAGTAGGGTCGCTGAATTTCCGTACATATACTTGTAGGTCTCTGGATCTTTGCAACGGGCTTGGAACTGAGGGTCTTTGTCCAAATCCAAACCGCGATTGAACGATGCGGCTGCGGCGCACATCAAACCACAAAGGCAAGCAGGAATTGTAATTGCAATTACTTGGAGGTTGCTGACATCAAATCCGCAGGCGTTTGAGATGGTGACAAAAGAGGCGACGGCAGCTGCGATTGGGGAGCAGGTGATGCCCACTTGGCTCGCAATGGATGCCACACCACATGGTCTCTCCGGACGTATGCCTTGTTTTAAGGATATGTCGCAGATGATTGGCATCAGGGTGTAAACGACATGTCCTGTGCCCACCATGACCGTTAGGAAAAACGTACAGAGAGGAGCGAGGAATGTGATGCTGCTCGGATGTTTTCGAAGTAATTTTTCCGCCAGTTGTATCATCCAATCCATACCTCCGGCTGCCTGAAGCATTCCGGCGCAGGTGACGGCCGCTATGATGATATAGATGACGTCTGTTGGCGGATTACCGGGTTTGAGGTGGAATCCGAGTACAAGAATGGCTAATCCGATTCCTGAAATGGCACCGAGTGCCAAGGAACCATATCGTGAACCTACATATAGAGCGAGGAGGACGACTATCAGTTGAAGAAGCATTAATAGATCCATAAGCGTTTTATTTTGTTGTTAATCTAGATTATGCGACAGGTTAGTTGGAAAGTCTGAGCAACAAAAAATTGTCCTATCGAAAAATCGCTTAGATTGAATTAGCTAAAGGCTAAAAGCGATAAACATTGTTAAAGTACAAATTAAATCTGACAAAATCACACTTTCGAAGGATTTTTTGTCAAGAAATATACGGCGGTTTCATTTGGAAGAGTCGAATGATGATTCTGTGCGCCGTGTGTTGAATAGTAAATAATTTGTGCGGTAAATGAAATTCCCGTACATTTTTGTGATTTAGAAATCGAATGCCAGTGGCAGCAGGTCGGCTACGCTGTGGATGTGGAGAATCTCTTTCGACCCATAGAGATAGATGTCGATGGGGGCTTTCTGTCGTTGTTCGGTTTCGCTCAACACCTGTCGGCAGGCGCCGCAAGGGGTGATGGGTTTCTCCGTGAAATTCCCTCCCGTTTGGGCAGCGATGGCGAGTGTCCGGATGGTTGCTTTGGGGTAAATGGCGTTGGCGGAGAAGACGGCGACACGCTCGGCACAGAGTCCGCTCGGATAGGCGATGTTCTCTTGGTTGTTGCCTTGGACTATTTTCCCGTCGCTTAGGACAACGGCGGCTCCCACTTGAAATCTGGAGTAAGGGGCATAGGAGTTTTGGCTTGCTTTCTTTGCCTCTTCGATGGTTTTTTTTGCCTCGTTGTCCAGTTCCTCTTCTTTAAGAATTTCTATTTCGAAAGAATATATTTTGTTTTCCATGGTTTTATCTCTTTGAATTCACACAAAGGTAGCAATCTTCACGAAAAAAGGAAAGAAAATAGGGTTGCGGAATAGGACTATTCCAGATATTATTTTTATATTTGTCTAATCGGCTAAATAAGCTGATTGTTGGACGGTTTTGTCGGTTTCACGAAGGCCGTTTGTTAAGATTGTTTAATTTCAGGCGTTTGCAAGAATGCCGAAAAGATGTAATGGAAGAACTTCATAGAGTATGAAGAGGTGTTATGTTTCATTTTTGGGGCTGCTTTTTATTTCGCAGGCTCTTTGTGCGCAGGAGAAGCAAAGTCAGGTGACTATTGACTACATCAATCGATACAAGTCGATTGCTGTGGAGGAAATGAAGAAATATAAGATTCCTGCAAGTATCACATTGGCGCAAGGCATTTTGGAGTCTGGCTCAGGCGAGAGTGAGTTGGCGAAGAAGAGCAACAACCATTTTGGCATAAAGTGTCACGACTGGCAAGGCGAGAAGGTTTATCACGACGATGATATAAAGAACGATTGCTTCCGAAAGTACCCTAAGCCGGAGGATTCTTTTGAAGACCATTCCATCTTTCTGCAAAGGTCTCGATACAGCAAGCTTTTCGAATTGGAGATTACCGATTATGAAGGTTGGGCCAAAGGCTTGAAATCTTGCGGATATGCAACGTCACCCACCTATGCCGAGCGATTGATAGCGGTGATAGAACGTTACAAGTTGTATGAATACGACAAGGCGGATGGCAAGAAATCTTCAGACGGCACAACGGTGGACGACAGGGAGAACGGAGTGGAGAAGAACTACAAGAAAGAGAGTTCCGTCGGTTCCATCTCGGTTTTGTCCAGACATGAGATAGTCAAGAAGGACGGCAGAAAGGCTGTCATTGCCCATGCGGGGGATACCTATGAGTCGATAGCCAAGGAGTTGGGACTCAGGAAATGGGAGATCCGTTGGTACAACAAGGCCAAGAAGGGCGATTCGTTGGAGGTCGGAAAGACCGTATATATCCGTCTATGGTGATGGACGGATTGGTAGGTGCTGAATGTTGGATCTAGATAAAGAGGAGGTTGGTATGGATGCGTATGTTATTTGGTTTATAGTGGCGATAGCTTTCACGGTTTTGGAGATGTTCACGTCGGGCTTTGCCGTGATGTGTTTCGGCATCGGTGCCTTGTTTGCTTCGATAGTTTCTTGTTTCGCAGGATTGAATGCTCAGATAGCGGCTATGGTTATAGGAACGGCTTTGAGTTTCTTCTTGGTTCGTCCGATAGTTTTGAAGTTCTTTTCCAAAAAGGAGAAGGAGTTCAAGTCGAATGCAGATGCCTTGATTGGCCGGGCTGCTATCGTATCGGAGAAGATTGACGCTGCAGCGCATACGGGGCGTGTGGCTGTTGACGGTGATGATTGGCGGGCGGTTTCGGAAGCCGGCGATGTCATAGAAAAAGGGACGAGGGTTGAAATCGTGAATCGAAATAGTTTAATATTAACTGTAAAAAAATAGAGTTATGTTGTATGTATTATTGGCGTTGGTGGCGTTAGTCATCATATACGTGTTGAGGGGATTCAAGATTGTTTCCCAGTCAGAGACGATGATAGTGGAGCGGTTCGGACGTTATGACCGTACTTTGCCTGCAGGTATTAACATTATTCTCCCTATTGTGGAGAGCACGAAGGAGACGATGACGCGTAGCGCCTACGGTTCCATCAAGATGAGCTCGCACATCGATTTGCGTGAGCAGGTTTTCGACTTTGACAAGCAGAGTGTGATTACGAAGGATAATGTAATGACGGAGATTAATGCATTGATCTACTTCCAAATCGTCGATCCAGTGAAGTCTGTTTATGAAATCAAGAACTTGCCGATGGCTATTGAGAAGTTGACGCAGACGACTTTGCGTAACGTGGTGGGTGAGTTGGAGTTGGATGAGACGTTGACCTCTCGTGACACGATCAACTCGAAGCTCCGTACAGTCTTGGATGAGGCTACGAACAAGTGGGGTGTGAAGGTCAATCGTGTTGAGTTGCAAGATATTACACCTCCTGAGAGCATTCGTTTCGCCATGGAGAAGCAGATGCAAGCAGAGCGTGACCGTCGTGCCGAGATTTTGAAGGCTGAGGGTGAGAAGCAGTCGGCTATCTTGAAATCAGAGGGTGAGAAATCGGCAGAGATCAATGCGGCAGAAGCAGAGCGTCAGGCTAAGATTTTGAAGGCGCAAGGTGAGGCGGAGGCCAAGGTGCTTCAAGCCGAGGCAGAGGCAAAGGCCTTGAAGATGATTGCGGATGCAGTCGTTTCTAAGGGTGGCGATCCTGCTTCCTATCTCTTGGCTGTCAAGTATATCGATGGCTTGAAGGAGATGGTCAGTGGCAAGGACAACAAGACGGTTTACTTGCCTTATGAGGCTACTGGCGTATTGAGCTCGTTGGGAGGCATCAAGGATTTGTTTAAGAAATAATTAGGAACGTTGGGGCGAAAAATCTCTCGCCCCAACGATTTCTATCTCTGCGGTTACCTCGCCCATTATAGGGTCGCCTGTTTGTTTTGACAGAAATCTTTCCGCTGTTTTATTTTGCTGAAACTCTTTCTTTTGTAATTTTTGCTACAATTATTCCTTTTGCCATTTGTTTGGTGTAAGAAAAATATTTATTTTTGTGATGTTTTTCTGTGTGTTGTAATCGGATTGTATTTGATGCAATGGAGAACTATACTACATTTCGATGAAAAACCATTATTATTTATTGCGTTAATTTTTATAATATGCGATTGATTGATTTGAAAATGCGGTGGGTGCTTTTTGTTTCGTTGTGTGCCCTCTATTCTTGTGAAAAAACGAAGTGGTGGAACTACCCCACAATGCTGAGTCTGAGGTGCTGTCCGAATCGGAAAGTACTCTTAATTACAAAGCGCTCTATTCCCAACATCATACGATGGGAATAGACGAGGCTTCTGGATTAGCTGTCGATGCGGCTCGGTTGCTTTTGGATAATGATGAGATGCGTTCTTCTCAACCAAGGGAGATAAACAATGTTTACATCATGCGGAAAGGTGAAAGTGGTTTGCGCCTTGGAACATCTGAAGAGACTCTTTTGCCTGATACTATGGCATATGTGTTCAATTTTGCAGATAGTGCAGGTTATGCGGTTATTTGTGCAGACGATCGTGTTGGGTGTCCTGTTTTGGCTTGTGTGGAAAATGGATCGCTTGAATTGGGAGTAGAATCGGATAATCCTGGAATCAATATATTTTTGGACAATGCCCAAGTTTTTATGAAACGTTCTATACTTAAATTTGAGCAGGAGAAAGATTCTTTGTTGAAAGTGGCTGAAAGTGAAAAGAAACAGACCGAGCCTAAAGAAAGGTTAAGAAAGGTTATGAAGGGAAGTTATTACTTGGTTTTAAGTGATGTCTATATAGAGCCTTTGTTGAAAACCGCATGGGGACAGCATGCTCCCTACAACAACGAGTGTCCTATATGTGAAGATAGAAAAAATGATGATGATAGTCATAAGAAAGTTGGTTGTTGGGCTGTTGCTGTAGGTCAAGTCTTGGCATATCATAAAAATCCAAAATCGATGGGGGGCTGTACTTTTGATTATGATGGGATGACAAGTACAAAGCATGCAGGTGATTTATCTGCTTCTTATCAGTATCAAGTTGCAAAACTGCTTCGTGAAGTAGGTTCCGTGTTAGAGATGGATTATGGTTGTGGTCATAGTGGAACTAATGCAGAGGAACTTATCCCATGGTTGAGAAGGAAAGGTTATGATGTGTTGGCATCTAGGTATAATTGGAGAGCAGTTTATAGACAGCTTGAGTTGCATCATCCAGTTTTAATGCATGGGAAAAGGGAGAAGCATAATATACTTTATGCAGAAAATGGTCATGCTTGGGTTCTTGATGGTTGTAAAAGGACAAAAACTCTATATGAAACTTACAGGGTGGATTTAGACAAGGGTACGTATGAGATTACTTCTTCTGAAACAAGGTATATTGATTATTATATACATATTAACTGGGGATGGGATGGCGCAAGTAATGGCTATTTCGTGCAGGGCTGTTTCGATACTTCTGATTCGGAATATTTCGATGATCCTAGTGATGGTAAAAAGAATTACAATTATAAATACGAACAAGAAATAGTAATTTTAGCTGATTGATATGATTAGTAAATTTAGAATTATTTGTAAATCATTCCTTTTTACAATAATGGTGATGCTAACCTGGAGTTGTGAACAAGGAGACGGTTATGGAGAGAGCTTTTTTTCAAAATCTTACATTACTGATTATGTGTATCCTGATTCGTTGGTATCTCATTACGTTGAGACAGTAGATGATACAATGGTGGTGTGTCTTGATTTTCAGGCAACCTATCGTGTTGGGCTTTTATCTTATCGTCATTTTGCAGATTGGGAACGAAGGGAACAATTGTTTGATTCTTTGATGGTTAGTTATGGGGATACTACCTATAACGAGGATATCTATCTGGAAGGACACCAAGCGTTGGCAACTCCTATCGATTCCATTTCTGTTGTTTCTGATGCCGATTATGATGAGAACCATACTGCTGGTTCTGATTTGTCGGATATTGTTATATTCCAAGGTGTCTCCTATTATAATTTTATTTCACATGGTTATTTTAGGGAGAAAGATACCTTTGGGGATTATTACGATGATTATGGATCGAAATTGAAAAGAAGGTTGTCTGAATTACGCCCGGAGGATTATCATTTGTGGAAGTTTTATCCTTTCGAATTCAAATTCCTTAAGCCGTCCCTATCTCAAGTACATCACATTACAGTTACTATTGCGACGGGAGGGAAAACGTTCAAGGTGACGGAAACGTTGGATTTCGGCAAGTGATGGATTCTGTGGAAAAGTAGTCGGGATTATGGCATTGTAATCGACTGTCACAAATAAAAAACAGGTTGCATTTCTCAAAGAATGCAACCTGCTTTTATATCGTTTGTGTTATTTATATTCCCGCAATAGCCTTGATGTCGGCGATGATGGTATTGGCCAATTTATCAGCCTCGGCTTTGTTTGCAGCCTCAGAGTAGATGCGTATGATAGGTTCTGTGTTTGATTTTCTCAAGTGAACCCATCTGTCTGCGAAATCGATTTTTACACCGTCGATGTCGTTGATCTCCTCGTTCTTGTATTTCTCCTTCATGGCGCTCAAGATGGAGTCCACGTTGATTTCTGGCGTGAGTTGAATCTTGTTCTTGGAGATGTAGTATTCAGGGAAGGATTTGCGCAACTCGGAAACTTTTTGTCCCTTCTTTGCCAAGAGGGTGAGGAAGAGAGCGATGCCGACCAAGGCATCACGTCCGTAGTGGGCTTCAGGGTAGATGACTCCACCGTTTCCTTCACCACCAATTACGGCGTTCGTCTCTTTCATCTTAGTCACCACATTCACTTCTCCTACGGCTGCTGCGTTGTAAACGCCTCCATGTGCACGGGTTACGTCGCGGAGGGCGCGGGTGGAGCTTAGGTTGGAAACCGTGTTGCCTGGTGTCTGTGAGAGGATGTAGTCTGCAACGGAAACAAGGGTGTACTCTTCTCCAAACATAGCTCCGTTTTCACAAATCATGGCCAAGCGGTCCACGTCAGGATCGACAACGAAGCCCACGTCGGCCTTCTCCTTCTTGATGAGGTCGGAGATATCGGTCAAATGCTCAGGAAGGGGTTCTGGATTGTGTGCGAAATGTCCTGTCGCTTCGCAGTTCAATTTGATGACGTTCTTTACGCCCAAACGGTCCAATAGTTCGGGGAGGACAAGTCCGCCCACGGAGTTGACGCAATCGATAGCTACCTTGAAGTTGGCTTTCTTTATCGCTTCTACGTCCACCAATTTCAGTTTTAGAACCTCGTCGATGTGGATTTTGTTGTAGTCGTCCCTTCTTGTTACTTTGCCCAACTCATCGACTCCTGCGAAGGTGAAATCCTCCTTCTCGGCGATGGCAAGCACCTCTTTTCCCTCTTTGTCGTTGAGGAACTCTCCCTTCTCGTTGAGAAGCTTGAGTGCGTTCCATTGCTTAGGGTTGTGGCTGGCCGTCAGGATAAGTCCACCGTTGGCTTTCTCTTTTTGTACGGCCACTTCTGTCGTCGGTGTTGAGGCCAACCCGATGTTGACGACGTTCATTCCTATGCCGATGAGCGTACCTGTCACGAGGTGGTCAACCATCTCTCCAGAGATGCGGGCATCGCGTCCCACCACGATTTTATAGTTGTCTGATTGACTGTGTCTTTTGATCCAAGTGCCGTAGGCAGCCGTGAATTTTACTACGTCGAGTGGACTCAAGCCCTCGCCGGCCGAGCCTCCGATGGTTCCTCTGATACCGGAAATAGATTTGATTAAAGTCATTTTGTATGATATTTAGTTTTCTTCTTTATTCTGCTTTGGAATGACAAATTTCCAAAATGTAAGCAAAATTAACAAAAAAGGCTGATACGGACCTATGAAAATAAGTTTTTTATGGATTGGGGATTTTTTAGCAAGCGTGGAATAGCCTATCTTTGTGTGATTTTTGATGTTGTAAGTTTTGAGTGATGAAGTTTTTCAAACTTTATATAAGTATATTCTTTATGGGACTTCTTTTGTCGGCTTGTTCTCCGACGAAGTTTGTTCCTGATGGGCAATATCTATTGGATAAGGTCGATTTCGTGACTGATGAGGAGGATATCAGCAAGAGCGATTTGAAAATGTATCTCCGCCAAGAGCCTAATTTCAAGGTTTTTGGCCTCTATAAATTGTATCTCTCTTTCTATAATATGTCGGGACGCGATTCCACCAAATGGAGGAATCGGCAACTTCGTAGTATTGGTGAGCCTCCTGTAATCTATGATGAATATTTGACGAACAGGTCGGAACAGGAGATTCAGAAGTTCGTGCGTACGAAGGGCTATTGCAATGCGGAGGTCAAGGCCTGGACGGACTATAACAACAAGAAGGCGAAGGTGACTTACTATGTGAAGTCCAATGAGCCTTACCGCCTTAGAAACATATCCTATAATTTTGCCTCGGATCCGGCGATCGATTCTTTGTTTGCTTTGTCTAACAAGAAGGATTCCTATCTGAAGGAGGGGATGCTATTTGATATCGATCAGTTGGACGAGGAGCGGAAACGTATTGACCGCTTGCTGAAACGTCGTGGTTACTATTACTTTAACAAGGACTATCTCGTCTATACGGCAGATAGTTCGTTGAAGAGCCATCAGGTGGATGTGACGCTTAGCTTGAAGCCTTATCTGAAGTCGCTCCCCGACGGAACCTTGGCGGAGGTTCATCATAAGCGCTATACGGTGCGCGATGTGAACGTCTTGGTTCTGAAGGATTCGAAGTCTTCTTACTCGCCACAATTCCATTACGATACGTTGCGTTACAAGCCTAACCTCAATATTATCTCGCAGGGGAAACCCATCTTGCGTCCGAAGATTTTGGATGAGGAGTTGCGTATCTATCCTTATTTGTCTTACAGCAGTTTCTTTGTCGAACGTACTTATGCGAAATTGAATGCGTTGGGGGCTATCCGTTCAACCAATATCGAGTTTGTGGCGTTGGGCGACAGCTCGAGCCAGTTGGATTGTTTCGTCCTGATTAGTCCGAGCAAGGCTCAATCTTTCTCCCTCGATTTGGAAGGTACCAATTCGTGGGGCGACTTGGGTTTTGCTGTTACGGGAGGTTATACACACAAGAATATTTTCCGTGGTTCTGAGACCTTCAACTTGAAGGGACGCTACGAGCAGGAGGCCTATTCCGGCATCACCAATTTCTTGAGTGACCACACGAAAGATATCGGGGCGGAGATGAGCCTTAATTTCCCGCGTTTCATGTTCCCGTTCACGACGCGCCAGTTCCGTCAACGTGTCAGTGCTTCGACCGAGTTCAAACTATCGTATAATTACCAGACACGTCCGAACACCTACGAGAAGTACTCCTCCACCATTGGTGTGCGCTATATATGGAATATGCGTAGGTTTTACCGTTACTGTTTCGACATCGTAGATTTGAATTATGTGAACATCAATACCCATCCTGATTTCGACTCGTTGTATAGTGCACCGAAATATTCAGTCTTGAGGAATAGTTATTCCGACCACTTCATCCTCAGCTCCGGTTTTTCGATTGTTTTCGATGACAAGTCAAGTTTGCGTCGTCGGGACAAGACCTACTACAAGGTGGCGGTCGAGAGTGCGGGAAATCTTTTGCAGGGAATCTTTGCTTTGTCCGGACGCGAGCCTAATGAAAACGGGCAGAAGGAGTTCGCCGGAATCCCTTATTCTCAGTATGTCAAGGGAGAGGCTCATTTTGCAAGAAGCAAGTACATTGATAGGAAGAATATCTTGGTTTACCATTTAGGTTTTGGTTTGGCTTATCCTTATGGAAATGCGGAGATTGTGCCATTTGAGAAACGTTTCTTCGGAGGAGGAGCCAACAGTGTGAGGGGATGGTCTGTTCGAACCTTGGGACCAGGTAGTTACTCTTCGGAGAACAAGGACGATTTTGTGAAGCAGTCGGGAGATGTGAAGATAGATGCCAACATAGAGCATCGAACGAAGTTGTTTTGGAAGATAGAGATGGCCGCCTTCGTGGATGCGGGAAATGTTTGGACGATTCGCCAATATGAGTCCCAGCCGAGGGGAGCCTTCAACTTCGATACCTTCTATGAGGAGATTGCGTTGGCTTACGGAGCTGGATTGCGTTTTGACTTCACCTTCTTCTTGTTGCGTTTTGATGTCGGAGCGAAGGCCTACGACCCATCCCGTATCTCTACGGAGCGATGGCGTTTCAAGGGTTTGAACTGGTCGGACGACTTCGCCTTCCATTTTGCGATTGGATATCCGTTCTGATTTTCTCGTATTTGTCATTTACGAGATGAGTCTTTGTGGAAGGTTTTGTTGTTGAGGTTGTTTTTGTAGAGAAGGTACAATAATAGCATCTTGCATCATGAAAACGAATTTATTTTATAGGAGTGTTGCCTTTCATTGAGGCTCTTCCACTAGTAAGTTTTTGATTATCATTAATCTTTATATTGTTATAAGCGGATATTTTGCTTATCTTTAATATCCATTTTTTTGAATTGGGTTAGGTGTTTTACTATATTTAGGAGGCTTATGAAAAAAGTAATAGCATTGTTTTTTTTCTTTTTTGATTTATGTTTCATAAATGCGCAGTCTTTGTCAATTGCAGAATTACAAACGGCTGCGAGTGCTACAGATTGGTCTGAAGTTAATAAAATGCTGATTGCTAAGGGTTGGGATTTCTATGATTCGGAAAAGGGATCCGAGAATGGCTATGGAAAAGTGACTTGGACCTATGAGAAGAATAAGTATGATGATAAGGCAGTGGCTTGGTTTTATTTTTATCAGGGTGAAGGACGCTCCAAGATAGCGGTACAATTAAGTAATCTTAGTGCATATGAAAAAATTCAGTCTCATTTGGATGATTATGGGTATAAACTAGAGAAATCCGATATAGATGATTCTATTGTAACTATCTATTACGCAAATTCAGAATATAATATTTCTTTGAAAAGTAAGAAAGGCAAAAAGGACGGTTATGAGAGCAGTCAGTCTGTTTATTTTGTGAATGTTAGTAAGAAAATAACTGGGTTGGTGAAAAACTATTATCCCAATGGCGCCTTACAAGGAGAATGTCATCTGAATAATGGGGTTATGAATGGAATATTCAAATCTTATTATGAAAATGGTAATATAAAAATAGAGAGTAACTATGTGAATGATCTTTTAGATGGGCCCTTTTCCTTTTATATGGATAGTATTTATTCGGAAAAAGATTATGTGAAAGGAAAATATCGTAAAGGTAAATTAGATGGAAGTTGGATACATGTGGTAGATTTGGATACTTGTCTTTATAAAAAGTATAAATTTTATAAAAATGGTTTGCCGGTCGGTTCTTGGAAATCTGTCTTTATTTATAAAGATGGAACGGAAAGGGTCGCTTCTTATGTGACTTACAAGAATGGAAAGAAGGAAGGTAAATCTATAGAGGTAATGGGTGATTCTATTGCATTTTGTAATTATAGAAATGGAGAATTAGATGGGTCTTATAAATTGTATATAGATACCTACTGTTCTTGGTATGGAGGCTTGTCAGAGTCTGATACTACGAAATCCTTTGTGTATTTAGAGGAGGTAGGTCAATATAGAAAAGGAAAGAAAGATGGTGTTTGGTTAGAGGATATGACCCCTAAAATTCGAACTTATACTTATACTAAGGGTATATATATAAATGGAGTGAAAGAAGGGGATTGGGTAAAATATCAAAACGATACTGCTCAAACCTATTATGGAGAGGAGATAGAAAGAGTGAATTATGTAAATGGACTTCGCGATGGTTTGTCTTCCACTAGATTGGAACTGAAGTATGATTCTATTGGAAGACGTTTGGTTTATGATGGATGTACAAAAACGATTATGTATAGAGTTGGTAAACGTTATGGAAAGTTTTTGTATAAAGATAGAGATGGCAGAGTGATAGAAGAGGGGGATTATTTAAACGGCAAAAAAGTTGGATTGTGGAAAAAAGTTGTGTCTAACAATTCTGGTTTAGATGTGTTTTATGAAAATGATGAAGAAAAATATATTATTGGCTATCAAAAAGATATACCTAGAATTCGGCTGGATTTTTCGATGGGTGATGGAGGAAAAAGTGCAACGTTAACTCTTTATCATGAGAATGGAAAGAAATGGATGAAGGGTGATTGGATTGAATCTGAAGGTAAAGGGGAAATGTTTGATTTTTTACAACAACTTCGATTTGATGCTGTTTTATTGGGTGGTGATCTTTCTTTTATGTGGTACTATATTCCTTTTAATATGGTTGAAGATGGTTATTTCGAATATTTCACATCAAATGGAGACTTTGAAGCGGAAGAATTTTATTCAAAGGGAAAGAGTATGGGCGTATGGACTTATTATGATTATACCAATAAGGTCTATTATACAGTAAATACGGAGGACATGAATAAGGAGTTTTATTATTCATTAGATTCTAAGAAACCATATACGGGAGAGGTTGTTAATAAAAGTGACGAAATAGAAATACTTTATGTGAAAAAGGGTTTGGTGAAAAAGGCTGTATATAAGAATTTGGATGGTGTCGTCTTAAAGGAACTTACGTATAGGAAAGGCCTTTTAAAGGAATGAAACTATAGTTTTGCTTCTTACTTAAGCGGGCCGCCCCACAAGACGACCCGCTTTCCATTTTTGTATCAACTGTTACTTCTTAATCATCACTTTCTCATGACCTACGATGTAGGTGCCTTTCTGCAACCCGTCTAAAGCTTGGGATTTCTTGACATTCGCCTTTACTTGGATACCTGAAACCGTGTACACGTTGACGATGTCGTTCTCTTCTTGGGCAACCGTAGTTATGAGGTTGGTCTCTTCGTGACCTTCGCAAGTGAAGAGGCGGATGTCGTCTATGACGATGTTGCTTCCTAACCTGTTTTCACTGTTGTTGATGACCTCGATCAGCAGGTCGTTGCTTTTCTCTAGGAACAACTCGGCGGATAGAAGTTGCCATTGGCCAGAGCCTCCGTCGCCTATGCTCAAGGCCTTTCCGCTGACTTCCACAGCTGCCGGATTGCTCACATCACTGATTCGGAGTTTCAAATCGGCAGGTGTTGCAAATTCATTGGAGACACAGGTGGAAAGGGTGAAGAATACGTTGCATTCGTAGTTCCTATTGCTCTGCAATCCGGAGATGGTGCGACTGTAGATGGCCTTCCCGTAGTCTTCTGCTTTTGCGTTTACAAATAGAGCGCAGCCTTCTATTTTCTGGGAGTGGTCGTATGCTATCTCCCCAGAATTCCGCTTGTAACCAAGAACATCGCCCGACCATTCAAGAAGTGCCCCGGTGAGTTTAAAGGAGGCGTATTTACTTTCGTCGTAAAAACGATAGCTCCGAAGGGAATCATTCAGAATTATGGCTGAAGGGTCGTACTTGAACTCTGTGCTTTCGTAGCTGGTAAGTGCGCCTGCCACGGTATATTCCCCCTCTTGAACTGCTCCTTGGGTGGAGAATTGGTAATTCAAAGGCGCGTTTTCAAGTGCATAGCGGAACGGGGTCTCGCTCTTTTTCGTTACACGTACGGGAGCTTCCATATTGCTGTAATCCCAGACCTGATAAAAGAACCAGCCTGTGGAGTCAGTTGTAGGCCAAAATTCTCCGAAGTCGTCTTGCCAAACCAAGGATTTCTTTTGTATGCTGTCTTTCTCATCGACGCAGTAAGGAGAGAGTTTGAAATCTCTGGAATCCATCTCTGTTTGGCAACCATTTTGGTTGGTAGCATACACCAAAATGGAGCCTTCGTTGACATCGTTGTAGCTCAAGGTTATGGCGTCTGCCGTTGTGTCGTACAATTTGTGTCCGTTCAGCATCCAATGGAAGGTGTCAAGGTCGTTGGTTGATGCGACCATGGCTTGGAATTTTATCTTGTCCATTTGAATCTCTTCAACTAAGAATAGGTCTGGCACAATGGTTCTGAAATCGCAGGAAACAGTTAATGAGTCAGCCGTTGCGGAGACGATGAGGCACTCCAGATGATGCTTGTAAGGAGACCATTCCTCCGAACTCTCTGCAGGGATGATGAAGAAATCCTCCCCTTTCTCTACAGGTTTGTCGTCGTAGCGCCAATAGTATTCGCAGCCATGAGGTGCTTTTTCTGACAATTGATAAATTGTCGTGTCGTAGGAGCAGCGGATGGTGTCCCCCATGAGTTTAGGTGCATAGCCGTCAAGGGTTATTCCCTCTGGTTTCTCGTCACATACATAAAGTTGGATGTCGTCTAGTACAAAGTCATTGCCTCTTTCGTTGTATTGTATGCCGCCCACTGCGGAAACGATTTCAAGCAATACTTCGTCTCCTTCCAAGTGGGCTTTTACAGATGCTTTATACCAATCTGAATTTGTTCTGGAAGTTTCGCAGGTTATCGTGTCGGATGTGTAGTAAAGACCATTCTTTGTATCCGTCAGTCTCATGAAGATTTTTGCAGGCTCTCCTCCTGGAAGGAAATTGTTTATGAAGCAGTTGGCGGTTACGTTTTTCTCCGTCATATTGCTTATCTTTTTTGAATAAATCACGCTCATTGAGTCGTAGCCAGCGTTGACATAAAGCATTCCGCCGTATGCCTTTCCTTTATAAGTGTGGTCGGGAACAAAAGACAATCCATTTTCGCGAGGGCTTTTCCCGTTAGGACAGTAGGCTTGCCATTCCCATTGAGTTCCGTCGCTAGCCGCGTCATAGCTGCAAGTGACATTGCCGGCTACGGTAAACCAACCTTCTCCGGAAAATGGTTTGGAGCATATCGTCATTGGTATTTCCAGTCCATAGCAGGTGGTCCATTTTGTACCGTCGTTGTGGAATACCTTTTTCGGAGCGTTCAATTCGGAGTAGTCCCATGACCAGTATTCGGTTGCCGATGTGAATGTTCCGAAGTCTTCCTGCCAGATTAACTTGTGGAAGGCTGGTTCTCCCTCATCTGTTAGGCAACATGCGATGTCGTTGACGGTGAATGTTTCTGACGAGAGCTGGTCTCCGTTGGGCGTGGTCACGATGTAGTGATATTTCGTTTGCCTTGTTTCTGCTGCTGAAGTGTGGATGTACTTTGAACTTGTCGCGCCTTCAATCTTTTCTCCATCTTTATACCATTGAATGGAGCAATTCCTGAAGCTGTTGTCTGCGGATAGTACGGAGGATTCTCCACCTATGCAAACTTCCTCTTTGCCGGAGATGGTCGGCTCAACTTCCGCATAGACCTTGATGTTCTTGATCATGATGGCTTGTTGAGAGAATAAATCTGTAGCAATGTTTATTGTTAAATTCCCGTTTGTTATGGAATTTAGTAGAGTTGATGCTTGCGTAGGTGCGTTGATAGTCACTATTGAACATTGGCCCTCTTTTGAAGATGGACTGGAAGTGAAAGTTCCTTCCGCTGCGGTTGTGTTTATGCCAATTCTAAGAATTCCCTGCCACTGGACATTTAAATGAGGTTGTTTGTTGTTCCCGCTTGGATCTAGGTATGAAGCCGAATGAGGATTGCAGTATTCCACTTCGACTCTGTATTTCCCATTGTTTTTCAATCCCTTTAGGCTGTATGATAGTACTTTTTGCGTTAAGCTGGTTCCTCTTCCTCCTCCCGAAACGATGAAACCCCATTCTCCAGAATCCCCGTTGTCGAATAGGCGGAAGGTGTCTAGTTTAATCGGATTGGGGGTGATTGCATAGCATGGTCGCTTACTGTCCAGAAAACTGGAAGTCTTGTCGGTAGAAAAGACTGTGTCGAGCAAAGGGATGTCTGTCTCCAACTTGGCAGGTAAGATGCTGTTGCCTATGCCATCGACTTCATCTATGGAGACGTAGCGAGCATTTTCTTTCCCGGTTGCGGAGAAGTCGATTTCAGCAACCAGAGGTAGGGATAAGCTCTGCGCAAAGGCACTTCCCGATAAACCTAATAGGAGTGCCAGAGAAATTAATCTCTTTCTTAAGTTGTTTCTCATATTCGATTTGATTTAAATGGTAAAAGGAGGGTTCTCTGTTCTTTTAATAGGAATCCATAGGTTGTTGAACCCTGTTATGACAACATATAAATTCATTTATACAAATATATAAAATTCAGGCTGTTCCGCCATCTCCGTAGGGGATAGTTTTTATGTTTGCTTGGAATAAAAAAGCTCTTGTCTGAGACATTTCTGCATCTGCGGTTAGTCCGAATTTCCAACAAGTTTCTCAAAACGGTGGCTCTTATCCGATAATGGGGTAGAATGGGTGTTTGTCCCGATGGTGTCAGTCGCAAACTGGGCTGTGCTTTTGTTGTTTTGTTGATTTCTGTGATGAATTCGAAAACATAACTGATTTTCCGTTTGTTTTTGGGAATATTTCTTCGATTTTATTTTGTAGGCAAGGGAAAAGTCTCTATCTTTGCACCACCAAATTAAGGATGGTCGGGTAGCTCAGCTGGATAGAGCAACAGCCTTCTAAGCTGTGGGTCAAGGGTTCGAATCCATTCTCTATCACGAAATGGGGAAGCAGGTGATGTTTCCCTTTTTTTGTATATATTCTACGTCTATGAAACTCAGATTCCTATATCTCGTTTTGGTTCTCTTGTTGATTGTCGTGGGACTGGCCTCACGGCGCTTTCCTGCCATTCCCGAAGCGACGGGCGATGCCTTATGGGCAATGATGCTTTTTTGCTGTTTCCGCTTCGTGCTACTGAAGGCGGATTTGCGTCGCGTGGCGGTGATAACTCTGTTCGCTTCCTATTTGGTGGAGTTTTCCCAACTCATCCGCTGGCCTTGGCTTGTGCAGCTACGTTCCACTACGCTCGGACATTTGCTCTTGGGACAAGGCTTTCTGTGGAGCGACCTCGTTGCCTATACGATTGGCGTGGTTCTCGTCTTTCTGTTGTGCAGAAGAATTGAAAGGATTAAAATTGGATAGTTGCTCTTTAAGGTGCGTTAATCGAAAAGTATTATATTTGTCTTGTTAAATTAAAAAGAAAGGATTATGAAGGCTTATTTAGTGGTAATCAGTGTGCTTTTGTCATTGACCTCGTCGTTTGCGGCAGGTATTGTAGGCAAGTGGAATGTGAAGAATTTGAATCAACTTTCTTCCGCTACGGCCGAAAACTATAATTTGTTGTTTGGTATTTTGGGTGGTGTCGAGACTGTTGAGTTTAAGGCGAATGGAACTTTTTATGCCAACGATTCCGTCTATGGCAAATACTCCGTGAAGGGAAGCGAACTTGTCATGCAGAGGGACGAAGCTTTGGTTGCTGCGGCTAAAAAGAAATTTATGGCGCAATTGGGCGATAGCAAAGATTCTTTGTCTGCGAGTGTAGATGAGTTCATGAAAGGCTATGATGTGGATAGTCTGGTTTTTTCATTCACGAAGTCGGGCAATACGATGTTGGTCGAGATAAACCAGTATATGGAGTTGATGAAACTCATGCCGTTTGCACCCCTCTTTCTCTTGGACAAGCAAGGTGCGGCAAAAGAGGATTGGAACCAAGGCGTGAAGTTGTCTGGAACCTATTCGATTTCGTTGATGGGAATGATGTCGATGGATTATACCTTCAACCCTAATGGCGCTTTAACCCGTTCGTTCTCCTTCTTTGGCAAGGAGCAGAAGGAGGAGGGTACTTATTCCGTGAAGAACTCGGTCTTAACGACAAAAGTGAAGGGCAAGGAGGAATCTATGCCGTTCTATATGGGCAAGAATTGCTTGTATATGGTGATTACTAAGGACGGTGATCGGGTGGCCATGCCTTGTTGGAAGAAATGACGGATTTAGGGAAGTCGTTAATTCTAAATGGTTAGTCAATGGCGGTTCTATAAATAAGAACTCAGAGGCAGGCCCTGCACTTCGGTGTGGGGCTTTTTATTTCTTTGGCATTTCCAGAAGAGGGTTGTACATCATGATGGCGTTGTTTTCGGAGATGAGCTCATCGGTGGTCTCGCCTGTTTGAATGTCCGTGACCTTTCTCCAGATGCGGTTGTGGCGTGTGTAGCCTCCCCAATTCTGATGGACGATTTGGTGGTCGCTCTCATAGACCTCGTATTGCAGACCGATTTCTTGGTTGCATCGGATGTTCCCATGCAGGAATTCGTCATCCAACCATAGGTTGATTTGGAATGTCTTGTCCGTCTCGTTTTTCAGTTGGAGGTCGATGTAGTTGTAGGCGAGGGTAGCTCCGCAGGCGAAAGGAATGGTGCGGTTCACGTCGGGAAACACATCGAAGCTATGTCTCCACCGCTCTGTGACGGTGAGGGGCGTGTGCAACGCCATCCAATAGATGAGGTTGCCTAACTGGCATAGTCCGCCACCGATGCCTTCCGAAACCTTCCCATTATGAATCATCATGCCGCTCTTGTAGCCTTTTCGGGCAGACGGGCGTCCCACCATCTTCCAGATGGAGAAGGTCTCTCCAGGCTTGATGACGACACCGTTGATGGGGCGTATGGCAAGTTTCAGGTTGGTAATCTTGTTGTATTGGAGGCGCATATCCACATCCTTTAGTTTGCGCAGGAGGGTCGATTTGTGTTCTATCAGGGTGTGTTTGCATTCCTGTTTCGGATCAACTTTGGCATAGTTTGTCGAGGAGAAATACCAACTTATTTTCCTTTTTAAGATATAGAATTCCCTGCCGATGATTCTTCGTAGAGGACTCCTTGTTATCGGTTTTTCAACGAATGGTATCATATCTTTGTTCTTTTGTGTGTTGAGGCCTTGAGAAGATATTGGGGGCTGAGGAAACTCCCGTTTCTCCTCCTGCGTGATACTTCTTTTTATTCAAAGATAATAACTTTTTTGTAAGGGTGGCTGTCTTGAGGTGAGAAGAATGCTCCATCCGTCCACGGTGGTTTTATTTAGGTGTGGCGAATAATGATTCTTTGAGTATTCCTTAAAATAGTAAACTGTAAATACTTAGGTAGCCAATGAGTGGTGGCGATTTAGGAAGTCTGTCTAGGCTTGGCACTCGGAGGTTTCTTCCTTTTCCTTCAACTCTTTTTCCAACTCTTGCCTCAGGTGCGATTGCAGTTTTTTCGCCATAGGGGAGATGAGTGCATAGGAGACGAGGGCGGATATGGCAGCGCAGATGATAGGGATGAGCATGTTGATGCCGTCAACAAGCATAGTTTTCGTGAGGGAAATCCCCATCCACTTCGCTATTTGGCGAAGGGTGTTGAACACGATGAATTTGGAGAGTAGGCGAGTGCCATACCTCTCTACGATCTGTTTTCCGACCATTCCGGCAGCACTTTTAGCTACTCTGGAGAGTTTCTGTTTCCCAATCATGATGGTAGAGACGATCAACATGAGCCGGTTGGCCTTCTCGTTTATTTGGGTCTCATTCTCTATGTCGTTTTTTCCATAGAGGAATAGCAACTTTTGGGAGATGAGAAACACATTGATTTGGAATTGGAGCAGGTCGATGACGATGGCCGGCCACATGAGCCAGTTGGTCGGGATGGCGGTGATAAAGGAGAAAAGTGTGGCATACCAGACGTTTTTCCTTGCCTCTTTCTGGGCTAGTTTGGAGATGTTTTTTACACCCATCACCTTCGTAGGTGCAGTTGCCAAAGCCCTTTGGATGTCGTCGGGAGCCAGGTGATTCTTTAGTAAAGAATGGAGGTAGGAGCTTCTGTCTATTTTGGCGAAAGGAAGCAAAAGGGTGGCCTTCATGATGGAATCCCATACCGAGACTCCCCAATCGATAAGTCCTGACAGCCGTTTTACAGAGAATTTTCCCATTTCTACCTCCTCATGAATAGGAATAAAAAAGCACGCCAGAGTAGGCGTGCTTCCTTATCTTTGAAGAAAAATTATTCTTGGTTCAAAGTGATGCGCTTGAATGCAGTAGCAGTCAATCCTTTGCATTGGCTCTCCATGTATTGAGCAACATTCATCTTAGAGTCTTTGATGAACTCTTGTTGAAGAAGGGTCTTCTCCTTGAAGAGCTTGTTGATACGACCGTTAACGATGTTCTCAATCATTTGAGGCTTCAAGTTAGCTGCTGCTTGCTCAGCTGCAGAAACCTTGATTTCGCGAGCCTTAGCTGCTTGCTCAGCTGTAATCCAACCCTTAGCCATGTTAGATTCGATGTGGGCGTCAGAGTCAACGTGAGCTGGGTTGATGCCAGCCTTGCTCAAAGCGTTGTCAACTTGCTTTTGAACCATCTCAGCCTTTGTCTTCTCAGCTGCGATCTCACGCTCTTTCTCGATTTCCTCAGCAGGAACGCCAGAAGGATCGATAGCGATTGGGCTCATAGCGGCAACTTGCATAGCAACGTCCTTAGCAACGCCGTTTTCTACGTTAGCCAAGTTGAAAGCAACGATAGAAGCCAACTTGTTTCCTGGGTGAACATAAGCGATTACGCTTTCGCCAGAAACAGAGCAGAACATATCCAACTCCATCTTCTCGCCAGTGATACCAGAACGGTCAGTTACGAGTTGTTGGATAGTAGAGCCGTTGATTACGCCAGCCTTCAAAGCCTCTACGTCAGCAGGCTTGTTAGCCAATGCGAAGTCCAATATTTGTTGAGTCAATGCGATGAAATCAGCATTCTTTGCAACGAAGTCAGTCTCGCACTTCAAAGCAAGAGCAGCGGCGTAGTTGCCGTTAACACCAGCCAAGATACAACCTTCAGCTGCTTGGCGGTCGCTTCTCTTAGCGGCGATAGCTTGACCCTTCTTACGGATGATCTCTATTGCTTTGTCGAAATCACCATTTGCTTCGTTCAATGCGTTCTTGCAGTCCATCATACCTGCACCAGTCATAGTACGCAATTTGCTGATTTCAGCCAATGTAATTGCCATATCGATAATTTTTTAGATTGTTAAATGAATAAAACCAAAAAAGCAGGACGGAAGGCAACCGGTGGTCACCCTATTCTGCTTTTAAGAAAGCCACCCCGAAGGGTGGCTTATGATTGGATGAATTAGTCTTCCTTAGAGATGAACTTGCTTGCTACGTTAGCATTCAAAGAATCAGTCTCTTCAGAGATTTTGCTCTTCTTAGCAGCCTTTGGCTTTCTGTCTTTCTTTTGCTCAGGAGCTTCAGCAGCCTCATTCTCTTGCTTCTCAACTTTTCTCTCCTCGAGACCCTCTTGGATAGCAGAGCAAAGAGCGTTAAGGATAACCTCAACAGACTTTGTTGCATCGTCGTTTGCAGGGATAACGAAATCGATGTCGTTAGGGTTTGAGTTCGTATCAACGATACCGAACACAGGAATACCAAGGCGCTTAGCCTCCTTAACAGCGATTTGCTCCTTCAAAACGTCAACAACGAACAAAGCAGAAGGGAGACGAGTCAAATCGGCGATAGAGCCGAGAGTCTTCTCCAATTTTGCTCTTTGACGAGAGATTTGCAATTTCTCTCTCTTTGAAAGGTTGTCGAATGTACCATCGTTAGTCAATTTGTCGATGGAAGTCATCTTCTTAACGGCCTTTCTGATAGTAGGGAAGTTGGTCAACATACCACCTGCCCATCTCTCTGTGATGTATGGCATAGAAACAGAGCTAGCCTTGTCAGCAACGACTTGCTTAGCTTGCTTCTTAGTAGCTACAAAAAGAATTTTCTTGCCCGATTTTGCTATTTGTTTCAACGCTGCGGCAGCCTCGTCGATTTTTGCTACAGTTTTGTGAAGATCAATGATATGGATACCGTTACGTTCCATGAAGATGTAGGGAGCCATCGTTGGATTCCACTTTCTTTTCAAGTGACCGAAGTGGCAACCTGCTTCTAGTAATTCATCAAAATTAGTACTTGACATTTTTTGTTTCTTTTAAATCGTTTACATTCTTTTGTTAAATCAGCTCCGCAGTAGTCATGCTTTGATGAGTCTGCGAAGTTTAGATACTAAACGCATATACTTAAAAAAGATAACCCGAAAGAAAAGGGTGGGGTATCTCTCCAAGGACTAACGTTTACTGAATTGGAACTTCCTTCTTGCCTTAGGACGACCTGGTTTCTTACGCTCAACGACGCGTGAGTCACGAGTAAGGAATCCTTCTGACTTGAGAGCGGACTTGTTCTCTTGGTCGAGTTTTACCAATGCACGTGCGATGGCAAGGCGCAAAGCCTCTGCTTGACCCTTGTAGCCACCACCGTCAAGGTTGACCTTGATGTTGAACTTTTCAGCAACGCCCAACTTGTTCAATGGTTGCTTAACGACATATTGTAGAATTCCTGATGGAAAATAAGTCTCTAAGCTTTTCTTGTTTATAGTGATTACACCGTTTCCTTCACTAAGATAGACACGGGCAACTGCGGCTTTTCTTCTGCCGATGGCATTAAATACTTCCATGCTAATTACTTAATTGAGTTTAAATCGATAACTTTTGGTTGTTGAGCTTCGTGTTTGTGCTCAGGTCCGTTGTAAATGTAGAGGTTGTTGATGATAGCGTCGGAAAGACGGTTCTTTGGCAACATACCCTTAACAACTTTGCGGATGAGTCTTGCTGGGCTCTTCTTCAACAAGTCGGCTGGAGTGTACTCTCTTTGACCACCTGGATAGCCTGTGTATCTCAAATAGATACGGTCAGTTGCTTTGTTTCCTGTGATTACAAGCTTCTCAGCATTGATGATGATCACATTGTCTCCGCAATCTACGTGCGGTGTGTAATTTGCTTTGTACTTTCCTCTCAAAAGTTTTGCTACTTTAGCACCCATGCGTCCCAAAACTTGGTTAGTTGCGTCGATCACAACCCACTCTTTGGTAACTGTTGCTTTGTTAGCAGAAATGGTTTTGTAACTTAAAGTATCCACTGCTTAAAATTTTTAATGTTTTTATTAATCTTTCACCGCCGGACGTGTTCGGGCAAAACGCATCCGACATTTATAATTATGGATAATAATTGGGCGCAAATTTAGAGATTTTTTCCTAAATAAAAAAGGTGGTGCGCTAAAAATGTGATTATTTTTTTCATTGGACTTCTCCCTCAAAACAAAAAAAGGATGCAGAAACCTGCATCCTTTTTGAATTTAGTTATGGAACAATTAATAATTGTTTACCTTCTGTGTTGCCGTGTAGCTAATCTTCAATGCGTAGGCATTTCTTAGAGCTTGCTTCACGTCAGTGATGATACCCATCTTTGTGTCCTTGTCGATTTTGAGGGATACGATCCTTTGACCTTGGTCAGCCTCTTTCATCGTTGAACGTTGGCGGGAGATGTACTCCTCCACTTCCGAAGGGTCATTGGCGAAAGCGTCGTCGAGCTGGATTCTGGAACCGGTTCCGAATGCTTTCTTGAACTCTTTCTTTGGAGTACCGATGTAGAGGTACTTCACCAAAGACTTCTTTTCCATCTTTGTCAACTCGGTTGCTTCTGGCATCTTCTGGTCAACCTTCAAGGTTACCTCTTTCATGGTTGTCGTCGTCATGAAGAAGAACAACAACATGAACACGATATCTGGCAAAGAAGCTGTACTGATAGCTCCTAATTTTCTGCCTCCTCCTTTTCTGAATTTAGCCATTAGTTACCTCCTTCCTTTCCGTAGCTCTTAGGTTCAGCCTCTGAAATCTTCATTGGGTAAACCTTCTTTGTGAGCACGTCATATTTATCTTTGTCTTTCTCGTCTTTTGACTTAGCCAAATCCTCCAAAGACATTGAGAGCTTCTTTCTACACATCTCATCCCTCAGTTCGTTGTAAGCTGCAACCAGCTCATTCTGTACTGAAAGATAAACTTGATAGGAAGTGCCGCGGTCGTTCAAAAGCGAAATCACGTGGCTCTTTGTCACTCCAACGTTTCCGAAATAGTCAACGTTGATAATCTCCTTTTCAGGCAACTCCTCTGAATTGGCAGGGTTGACAATGAATTCCTTTGTCTTTTCCTTGAGTTTAGAGATTTCCATTGGCTGTCCGTTTACCATCAATTCGTCGTTGCTGTTAACGAGGATTTGGAGGATGTTTCTCTCCTTGATCTTCACGTTGTCGTCAATGACTTCTTGATCTTTTGGCATCGGAGCAGGCAAGACTCTAAGCAGACCCTTGTCTGTCGCCATGGAAGTAGTTACGAGGAAGAAGATGAGCAACAAGAACGCAATGTCGGCCATTGAGCTTGCGTTTATCTCTTGTACTTCTCTTTTTTTACCCATTGTGCTACTTTTTAAAATCGTTTAACCAAGAATCCGAACAAAGATACGAAAGCTGCGATACCTGCTAAGATGAAAGCAGAGACGATGCACATGCCGGAAATTCTAAGGTCGAATTCTGATTGTTGTGTCCCATCTACAAGAGGGAGCGGAGTGGTGTCTGCTGCAAAGTATGTAATACAAAGCAACAAGGCCAATGCTACAATGCTGACCAGTGATGTCGTTGCTGACTTAGGGTCGGAAGCGATCTTTGTAGCGAATCCAATACCTGCGGCTGCCAAAGTGACAACACATACGGCGCCTACAAGGATGTAGGCCCAAGTCAACAATAGACCTGTGTTCTTAGGCTCTACGTATTCTGCATCTGGATCCACATCTCCACCCAAAAAGAACAGTAACGCAACGATCACAGAGATGGCAAGCATTGCTATTAGTGCTATCTGTGAAATTTTATTTGTCATGTTCGTGATATTTAAAACAATGTTTTATGGTTTATTTTCCAGCTTTGTATTTGATGACAGTGTCAACCAATGAGATTGAAGAATCTTCCATCTCTGAAACCAAAGCCTCGATACGAGTCAAGATGAAGTTCAAGAACACTTGAAGAATCATGGCTACGATCAAACCGAACACTGTTGTCAACAAGGCAACCTTAATACCACCGGCAACGATTGTTGCAGAGATATCACCCATTTGTTGAATTCTATCGAATGCACCGATCATACCAATAACGGTACCCATGAATCCCAACATAGGTCCAAGAGCGATACAAAGTGAAATCCATGTTACGTTCTTCTCCAAAAGACCCATTTGAACACCTCCGTAAGATACGACTGCCTTTTCAACTACGTCAGCACCCTCGTCGATTCTCATCAAACCTTGATAGAAGATAGATGCGATAGGACCACGAGTGTTAGCACACAACTCCTTAGCTGCCTCTACGTCATTGTCTTCCAACAATGCTGATTCAACGCCTTCGAGCAACTTCTTTGTGTTGGTTGATGCCAAACTCAAATAGATAATTCTCTCGATACAAAGTGCAAGACCCAAGATCAAACAGAGAGCAACACATGCCATGAATCCGGCACCACCCTCGATGAATTTAATCTTCAAAGTCTTGAATGTGCCAAGTTCTTGCTCTGCTGCAGGAGTGGCTTCTTGTGCAGGAGTTGCGGCTACTGCTGGTGCTGGTGCAGGTGCAGGGGCTGCTTCTTGTACTGTCGTCGTCTCCTCTGATGACGAGTACTCTTCATCTTGAGCAAAGATATTCGAAGTCATGCCGAACGCAAAAACTCCCAAAATTGCTAAAACTGCAAATACTTTTTTCATTTTCTTTTTTGATTAGTTATTAATTTTTTTGATTTTTTGTTGTTTGTTGCGGAGAGAACGGGATTCGAACCCGTGATACGCTTTTGACGTATACACGCTTTCCAGGCGTGCCTCTTCAGCCACTCGAGCATCTCTCCTTTGTGGTTGCTAGACCTTAGTAGGCACAAATTTCTATAAATTTTTATATTCAGTCAAATATTTGGATATTTTTTTTTGAACTTTTAAAGAGAAAAGGCATTTATGGCGTTTTTTGTTGTCGTTTTTGCCACTTCTTCCACGCTTATCCCCTTTATTTCGGCTATTTTTTCGGCGATGTGGAGTAAGTAGGAGCTCTCGTTGCGCTTCCCTCTGTGGGGCACGGGAGCTAGGTAGGGAGCGTCGGTCTCCAAGAGGATTTTTTCCATCGGTATGCTTTCCAAGGTGTGGGCAATCTCCGCTTTCTTGAATGTGACGATACCGTTTATTCCTAAAAGGAACTCTCCTAACTCGAAGATGGCCTCGGCCTCCTCTTTCGTCCCAGTGAAACTGTGGAAGACTCCTCGGACTCCTTTCCCTTTGAATTTCCGGATGGAGGCGGCAGTCTCCTCGAATGCTTTGCGGCAATGGATGTCGATGGGCAGGTTGTGCTCGATGGATAGGGCTATTTGTGTCTCGAAGGCGATGGCTTGTTCCTCTTTATATTGTTCGTCCCAATAGAGATCCATGCCGATTTCCCCTATGGCGCAGTAGTGGCGTTTCTTCAACCAAGATTCGACCAGGTCGAGTTCCGCCCGGTAGTTCTCGTTCACATTGGTGGGGTGCAGCCCCATCATGCAGTGGAACAACTCTGGGTGTCGGTCGGCCAACGTGTGCATCGGCTCTATGCTTGCACTGTCTATATTGGGCAAGAGGACCCTCGTGACTTGGTTCTCCTTTAGTCGGGTGATGACCTCCTCCCTGTCTTCTGCGAATTCGGGTTCGTATAGGTGGGTATGTGTGTCTGTTAGTTCCATGAAATGATTAACAATTTACGATTGACGTTTTATTTTGCGATGGCACGGACGGGGAACCTTTCATCGTCTCCCCAAAGCTATCAGCGAGTATCTTCTCTTCTTCATGCTCTCCATAATATATTATGGCCTTTTTTGCTAGGCACAAAGGTATGCGTTATTTTAATTTGTCCGACGGGGAATGATGGATAATTTTGAGAGTCGGTCTCTAAAAGTCTTGGACGGGAAATGGGAATGCACTGATAATTTTATATATTCGCATAGTATTAATTTTAATCCTTAGAAAGGAATGAATCCGTTTGAAATCATAGAGAAGTACTACGAGAAGGGTAGTGAGGCTTATAATATATTGGTAGATCATTCTGTTGCCGTGACCGAGAAGGCTTTGTCGTTGGCTCGCAAACATCCTGAGCTGGGCGCTGACTTGACGTTTATCTCCGAGGCGGCCATGTTGCATGACATCGGCATTTTCCGGACGGCGGCATCCGTTTTGCATTGTTATGGCGAGCATCCGTATATCTGTCATGGCTATCTGGGAGCGGAGATTCTAAACAAGGAGGGCTATCCTCTCCATGCGTTGGTCTGTGAAAGGCATACGGGTACGGGTTTGTCGTTGGCACATATTATAAAGGAGAACCTTCCTTTGCCCCATCGTGAGATGCTTCCTGTCTCCAAGGAGGAGCAGCTGATTTGCTTTGCCGACAAGTTCTTTTCTAAGACGCACTTGGGCGAGGAATATACGGTGGAGAAGGCGCGGACGAAGTTGCTGAAGTTTGGTGACGAGACAATTGCCAGGTTTGACGAGTGGTGTGGCCTATTCCTGTGAGTGGTGGGGGCGATGATTCGGCTTGAGTCTTATTGCTTTGTGGAAGTGACAAGACAAAAGATATAAACTTGTGCGAAGGCGTGTAATAAAAGAGGTTGGAATGAACTGAGTAATTTGCAGGATTAAAATGTAATATTATGAATTCAGTGAGAATATCACGATTCGTATTATTCTTCCACAAAATTGATTCTGCCTGGCAAAAGGGTTCTCCCTGGATATTTTACCTGATCGTAATATTCTGAAAAATACTTGCTCATGCGCTCGGCAAGAGTGTTCCAGTTCGGTTTTTCCATGTCGTCGATGACTGCACTTAAATCGATTACGTTCAGCCCAGAATTATACGGAAACAGCCGACATCGCTCAAATCCGCCGTGGGTACGGGCAAATTCCACTGCTGCGGCGCAACGCTCCTCCATCGTGCCATCCAACTCTTTCACTTCAATGTCAAATTCTACGTTGTTGGGTGTCCCAGCGTGGCTGAATTCAAAACACAAATAATCGATGAGGTTGTCGTAGTGTTTTTCCCTGCCGTCGTCGGGCATGATTGCAATTAGAGTGCCGTCGGGCTTAATCCAAATAATATCGAAGTAATAATAGCCGCCCGCCGCCACGGGAACGGTATCGGTACCGTACCCGTCCCTTATTTCCTGTGGGTAATTCGGGTACCAATTGTCGTCCTTTTCATAAGTTTTGGGATCGTACCAATATTGCAGCGCCTCCTCTGGCGTTTCAAAGCCTTCCGTTACGTCAAGTCTGCAAGCAAACCAGAAATCGATACGGCTTTTGTTCATCCCGCAGAAACGGCAATAATTCAGCACTCCGTCCCATTCTCGGCAGAATTTCTCTGCCTCTTCGGTATAAGGCACGCCTGCTTTGCGGTATCGCTCTGCGAACGTTTCGTAATCGTATTCATACGCCCTGTGCATCTTGGCGAATTCCACTGCTTGGGTGATACGTTCTTTTAATGTTCCGGTGAGTTTCATTTTTTGACTTGTTTAGTATGATTAACAATTTTTCTGTGCCTTTCGTGCCGAAGCCTATGGGCTGGTTCCCCCATTTTTATTTGCGAATGTATAACATTTTTTAGTGTGGTGGATCAATTAACCAATATTTTGATTGGGACTTAAATTAATAAACATAGACCGTCCATAACTCGAAAAAATATCGAGTTATGGACGGATGATAATTTTTATAACATGCCATAACTTGAAAAAATATTGAGTTGTGGATGGGTGATAATGAATTGTTATTTATATTTGTGCAATAAAAAATAGCAATATGGGGAGTATCGTTGGCAGAAATAAAGAAATAGAAAGTTTGGAAACGCTTTATAAATCAAATCGTTCTGAGTTTGTTATAGTGTATGGACGGCGACGTATTGGTAAAACGTTTCTGATAAGCTCTCTGTTTGAAAAGCGGATGACATTTGCGTACACGGGTGCTCGGAATCAATCGCAGAAGATTCAGCTACAGCATTTCGCTGAACAATTGAAACTATTTTCAAAGTCAAATTATGCACCAGAATTGAAAAGTTGGGAAGACGCTTTTAGTCAACTGAAAGAGTTGATTATTTCGCTTCCTACGACAAAACGCAAAGTGATATTTTTTGATGAGATGCCTTGGATTGACACTCCAAAGAGTAGTTTTGTGGCTGCATTGGAATATTTTTGGAATGCTTGGGCGGCTCAGCGAAACGACATTCTATTTATTGCTTGTGGTTC
>JAGCWQ010000202.1 GCA_017961765.1 Paludibacteraceae bacterium
CAAGAAAGCGATGGTAGAGAAGACTGAAATTGACGCACTCCTTGACAAATGGTATAAGATAGACGATAAATTGAAGGAGGTAGACAAATGTGTTGCGACACTCAAAGAACATGGCGTTAACGTTAACACACGCCAGTACAAAGCGGTGGTTGGGAAGTATAAGGACGATTTGTCATCCCTTTCGTTGCGCATAGCGGAATTACGTCGTCAATGGAAAGATGTATGCGATAATTGTGACCATGAATGGGATGAGGTAGGACATGATTCTCATCATGTCTTTTACCGTTGCCGTATATGCGGCATGGAATATACATTGTAAATGTTTATGTAATAATATAGCAGTTGGCATAAAATAATTTTAATAATCTAATAGGATTAAAATATATGTCACAAGAAAATGAACTTTATGAGAGGTATCTTAATGAAGTATCAACTTATGAGAAATACGGCAGTAAAAACGTTATTTCATTTGAAGATTGGTTGAGTATCAAAAAACCCAATATCATTATTGATAACACAGAACGACAGCATGGACAGCATGATGAAGTTGAGTGGCTGAAATCAATAAAAGGCAACGAAGAACTGGTAAATGAAACTGAATTAACGTTATATAAAGAAGTATTGGGACACACTTCACAAGACGTAGATTTTTAAAGCAGTTAGATAGATGGAGTATGGTGTTTGTGCCAAGTTCTATAACTTTACCAAAAATTAACGTTTTTTCATTTTACTTTCCCCAAAAAAATAGTATTTTTGCAAATATGGATAATGACGGCAAAACTGATGACCTTTATTATGACGATAACAACGTAGAACTGGTTAAAGAAATTGATGTAAATGACACTGATTGAGACTGACAAGACAGGATTGTGTTTCATGGGCGACTTACACGGGGAGTTCAAAACTCTGGGCGGATTAATGAAACGGACTGAATTCGCCAATACTACGTATGTTGTCTGTGGGGACTGCGGATTTGGTTTTGAAAAAAAGGCATACTATGAGCAGACTTTCAATAGTCTCTCCAAAACAGCAGGGAAGTATTCCTCTGACGTGATATTCATGCGTGGTAATCATGACGACCCATCCTATTTCGATGGAACGGCAATCAACAGGGAGCATTTCGTGGCAGTGCCTGATTACACTGTCCTCAAGACACCTGACCACACTGTCTTGCTTGTGGGTGGCGCCACTTCGATAGACAGGATGGATAGGATATTGAGGCGGAAAGAAATGCTCTTTAAATACATGAAGTACCATGACGTGAGCGAAAGTATAGCAGATGAACAATGCCCCAAACTCTATTGGGAGAACGAAGCGCCCGTTTTTGACACGAAGGAGATGGATTGCATAAAGGATTTGTGCTTGTCGGTGGATATAGTTTGTACGCACACGTGTCCGTCATTTGTCCCCCCGACAGACAAGAAAGGGCTGCATGAGTGGATGAGGGTCGATCCGGCATTATGCGTAGACGTTGACAAGGAGCGAAAGGCAATGGACATGCTCCATGAACGTTTGTTGTCCGATGGTCATCCGGTTAATATGTGGTTCTATGGGCATTATCATTGGCACAACTTCGAGATGGTCGACGGGATCAAGTACATAATGCTCGACATGTGCAGGAACGGGCTGCATGACATATACGACGTGAGATAATTTAATTATAGTGTATGATAGCCAATGGATGGTAATTTAGTCGATATTATTAGGAAAGAACGAAAGTATAATTAGAAAGCATATGAAGGAAAATTTATTCAGCAAATCCGAAGGGTTTAAGTCGGAGTATTCGTGTGCGGTCGTAAGGGTTGGTAATCTACAGCCAGTGGAAGGTTCTGACTTCCTTGCGAAGACGCTTGTGTTCGGAACACAGATTGTCGTTAGGAACGACCAAGTTAAGGAAGGGGATATCATGCTGTACGCCGCTAACGAGACGCAGCTTTGCCATGAGTTCCTGTCGGCGAACAACCTGTATGAGATTTCGTGCAGGGAGAACAACGCCAACGCGGCGGAGGTTGACGCCATCATGTCAGAATACGAACCAGTACGCGTAAAGGCCGACAAGTTGAGGGCGCAAGCGAGGAGCATCAAGTCGTCCATCGACTCGTTTAACAAGAAGGCGAAGAAGTACGAGAAGGACGCCGATAAGTTGGAGGCAAAAATCGCTAAAATGGTGGAAGGCAGCGAAGAATTTGAAAAGGCGTCAATACAATTGAAGGAGAAGAGACAGATGGCGGATGAAGCGTTGTCGAAGGCAATGTCGAAACTCTCAAGATACACTGAATTGAAGAATGAAGTTGAAACACTTGTTAATTCAGGCAAGCACATCGTCGACGAAGCCAAGAAGCATTGTGGTTTCTTCAACAAGTATGGGCGCGTCAGGTGCATCACGCTTAAGAACACGCCGTCATTCGGTTTCCATTACTCACCGACAGAACTCAACAAATATGACGATAGCATAACCGTCGAAGACGTGTTGGAGTATGTCGGCAATGAGTTCGACACCGTTAACGGGAAACTTTTCGTCAAGGCCTATGTGCCGCCGATGCCAAAGGAAACGGTTAGGAGGGAGAAGACAAACCGCGCACAGAAGAAAGTCGCGCAATTCGACAGGATAGTCGATGGCGAATTCTTTTTCCATTACGACACGGAACAATTGCAAAAGTCGATATTCCTTTTCAAGCCGGATGATGTCGTTGACATTAGCGTGAAGCTACATGGAACGAGCGTCATAATCGGTAAGTTACGTGTCAGGGAACCGTTAAAGCTACCATTAGTGAAGCGAATTTTTAACAAGTTCGTCGACATAACAAGACTACTGAAGTCGCTTCGAGTGCCGGAATACATGGAAGTCTACGGTCCTGTCTATTCGTCACGAAAGGTCATAAAGAACAGGTACATTAACGAAGGTGTCGGCGATGGCTACTACAAGTCAGACATATACTCCGAGTGGGGGGACATCATTTATCCGTATCTCGACGAAGGCGTGACTGTCTATGGGGAAATTATCGGATATGTCACCGGCACCGATAGACCTATACAAAAAACCTACGACTATGGTTGCAAGCCCGGTGAAAGCAAACTGATGGTTTATCGCGTCACATTGTGTGACAAGACAGAGTTAGACGTAGATGACGTCTTGGATTGGACTTACGAACTCATCGAGAGGATGAAGGAGGCCGGCGATGCTAACTACAATAGGATACACCCGATTAACCTGGTGTACCAAGGTACACTTGGTGATTTGTATCCCAATATCGACACGAATTCACATTGGCACGAGAATGTCCTTGATGCACTCAAGAACGACAAGCTGCGCTTTGGGATGGAAGCCGATGAGCCGCTGTGTACGGAGCATAAGGTGCCGAGGGAAGGCATCTGCGTGAGGAAGCACGGTGACAAGGTCAGGGAATGCTTCAAGCTTAAGACTGTCGCATTCGCGCTTGGCGAGGCAATCAGGATGGACGAGGGTGATGTTGACATGGAAATGGCTGTCGGATATGGAGAAGAAGGCGATGGAGATGAGAATTGAGGACAAGTTCAAGACACTTTTGTCATTAGAGGAAATCTCGTGGAAACTGAGGGAGACAATATATCGTATGGAAAGTGGCTTGACGTTTTCCTTCATAACGTCACATGAGGGGTGGAGGGGATTTCTCGTCTCGAAGTCAGACTCGTTCAATCACTATAGCTTGCTACATAGGAGGATCGCAGATATCGGTCTCTCCTATGTGGCAACGGACAACGACCTCAACCCAGTGTGCGCCTTGACCGTGACATTTGACGGTGACAATGAGGATGACTTGGAACCCTTGTTCATAATGACGAAGGAATTCCATGTCGGTGACTTGTGGAAGATAACAGAGATTGGGGAGGAATATTACAAGAAGAATGCTAATTAACATCGGTAATGGACAACGGCAGGATTAATATATCATGCGGCAATAATTTGTTGGTGACACTATTGACAGTGCTATTCGTCGGACTTAAGCTGACGGACAACATCGACTGGTCGTGGTGGTGGGTATTGTCGCCATTGTGGATAACGGCGGTATTCTTCGTTGCGTGGATGCTGCTTAGCTTATGGGTTAACACCAAAAGAAGATGGTAGATAATTTCGGGAAGATAACAATACTTGTCGTACTAATCACTTGTTTGACATTCTTCATTGGTTGTAATGTTAAGGCGGCTATCGCGTTCACGGGAGCGTTCAGCTTATTGCTATTCCTGAACGTGACCGCCACAACCCTTTCCAATGCCATGTTGGGCAAGGACATGGACACGACGGCTGACTCAATACTGAAACTGATATTGATTGGAATATCGTCTGATTGCTTCGCTTGGCTTTATTTTAGTTAAAAATTTTTAAATAGCAAAGAAAATGCCATCATAAATTTTGTTTAGTGGTATTTTTTCCGTACATTTGCTTCAATGTAAAACTTTCCAAAATGGCAAAATGCTTTTTCTACAACGAGGACTGTCTTGCGAACATGGGCAGGATGGCTTCAAAGAACTTCAAGGTCGACTTGGTTATCACGTCACCACCTTACATGACGTCACGTTCGAAGGTCAAGACACAGAAGGCACTTGACACTTACAATAGAAGGTATGACATATGCCTTGATGACATGGACGAGAATGAATACCGCGAGTGGACAATAAACATATTCAACAAGCTTGACAAAGTACTGTCCAAAGACGGCGTGGTACTATATAACATATCATACGGGTCGGAGAACCCGAATGCCATGTGGTTGCTGCCAGAGGCTATAATAAACAATACGCCTTTCATGATTTCAGACTGCATCGTGTGGAAGAAGGGTTCTGCTTTGCCGAACAACGTCGGGAACAAGATGACGAGGCTGACAGAGTTCGTGTTCATAATCTCTCGCAAGTCAGACTTCGCCACGTACAGGATCAACAAGAAGGTCAAGAGCGTGAGGGAGGACACCGGCCAGAAATATTACGAGAACATGTCCAACTTCATCCAAGCGCCAAACAACGACGGTTCTTGCGACCTCAACAAGGCGACATACTCAAGCAAGCTCTGCGAGGAATTGCTGTTTCGCTTCGCGAACGAAAACAGTATCGTCTTCGACCCATTCATGGGCACCGGCACTACGGCCATCGCATGCGAGAAGTTCTGTCCGTCAGACACGATGATGTGCATAGGATGCGAACTATCGCCAAATCAAGTTGAATTCTCAAAGAAGAGGCTTGCCGCCTTCCGCGAGGGGAAGGATATGAGGCAATTCACGAGGGAACTGAAAAGGGAGAAGAAACCAAATGCAAACGACACAGTACACCAAATCCCGTCTGGTGAGGGAGGGGAAAACACTGGCGTTCCTTCTCAGACATGACAAGGAAGCGTTAGTGGAAGGCGTTATCGACCGCAACGGATGGCGTGACGTAAGAGATCTCGTAACGCATCACGGCTATACCATACCCTTGTTGGAGACAATAGTCACTACTGACGACAAGGGCAGGTACGAGTTCGACAAACCCCATACCAAGATAAGGGCAAGGCAAGGACATTCGATAGACGTTGACGTCGGACTGTGCGAGACTGTACCGCCAATTACTTTATACCATGGCACCGCGGTTGCGTCGATTGATGCGATTTATCGTGATGGCATCAAACCACAATCTCGCCTTTACGTGCATCTGTCATCGGACATGGAGACGGCATTCAAGGTTGGTAGTAGGCATGGTAAGCCTTGTGCCATCGAAATAGACACAGTCGGAATGATTGAACATGGGATGAAATTCTACCTATCGAATAACGGTGTTTGGCTTACGCCTTTCGTCGACAAGTCATACATTAAGAGAGTACATTTTCAATATGGCGGTTATCACAAAGATAACGTTCAATGATGTTTATATTCATAGAATTTACAGGGTATTAATATAGAAGTTGACCCAAAATAAAATGAGAACTGTTGATTAATATGGGATTACTCAAGACGTTACTCAGTTCTGTTGTGGCCGGCATATGTATCGCAATCGGCGGCGTCGCATACCTGAAGGTTGGCGGTTTGGAAGGCGCCGTATTGTTCAGCTTCGGTCTTTTGTCGGTTACACACTATGCGTTGTGGCTATACACAGGCACGGCCGGTTTTTTCGACATAAAATGTTTCAGACAATGGGTTGAGACATTTATTGTGCTTCTCGGTAACGTGATGGGATGTTGGATTGTCGCCTTGTCCGTCAGGACTGCGTTACCGTCTTTATTAGAAGTGGCCGCTAATATCGCCAACACGCGTCTTTCTTCCGGCTTCTTGAACGACTTTATACTTGGCTGTGGCTGCGGGTTCATCATGACCACCTCTGTGCAGTTTGCCAGACTTGGTAGATATCTCCCTTTACTATTCGGTGTACCGCTCTTCATCATGTGTGGTTTCGCGCATAGCATAGCGGATGCGTTCTACTTGCTGCTTAACTACACGGAGACATTCAGTAACCATGACCTGATATGCGCGTGGCTGTCGGTAGTAGGCGGTAACTTCGTGGGTTGTAATATATACAGATTAACATTATGGAAGTTTTAACATATGGGATGCGACATACATCTTTACATAGAATGTAGAAAGAAAAAGGCAGATGGCACGTTTGGACAGTGGCACCCTGGCATATTTGGCGGCGAATTCTTAGGAAGCCGAAACTATGACATGTTCGCCTACATAGGCGGTGTGAGGGGCGAAATCGGACAAGAGCGTATCGTACCGGAGAGGGGATTGCCTGAAGACGTGTCGAGATACGTAGAGGAATGCACGTGCTGCCCGATACTGTCTGATGAGAAGGATTATGCCTATTGGTTCGAATCAACTAATAGACCTGTCACACGGGAAAACGCGGACAAATGGGTTAAAGAAGGAATAAGGCGTAAATGGAAACACAATACAGACTATATATACGACCCGAGCAAACACTCGCATAATTGGTGTACGACCAAGGAACTCGCCAAGTGCATACGTAAATGCGAGAATGGGGAATTGGGTGTTGGGTACGATTGGTACTTGCTATTGGACCACATGAAGTCATACGAGAAACGCGGTTTTGAAGTTAGGGCTGTCTTCTG
>JAGCWQ010000203.1 GCA_017961765.1 Paludibacteraceae bacterium
AACATAAACAGGTGTCAACGTGTAAACCCAAGGCTTGGTCGTGCTTCCCTTCTGCCCTTGTTCACGGATGGCGAACGAGGAGTAGAAGAGCGCCCTGAAGCGGAAACTGTCCTCCTTAGCCTTCTGCAACACCACAATGAAGTGCTCACCCTTCGCCGTCGTGCAGTACACGTCGTAGATGGCTCTCCGGTCGTTGATGCTGTCGCCCAACAGTTCGGGATTCAAATAGGTCAAATTCTTGATCTCGGAATCGCCCGTGAAACCCAACAGCTGATTCAAAAAACTGATTAGCAAATCCTTATTCGCCTCCGTTCCGAACATCTTCTTGAAAGCGAAATCAGTGTAGAAATTTACGTAGCGCGACAACGCCGTCCCTGGTATGCACATAGTACTTCTTTATTAGTTAACCATACAAAGATAATGAAAGAATTGTGTAATCTGACTCTAGAATGTAAAAAACGAATGGGTTACTTGGATGATAGCAAGTTGCCTATAACAAAAAAGAGGCGGAAGTGATCCGCCTCTCTATAGTAGTTTATCCCTAACTGATTAGTATTGAACCTCTGCAGTAAGAACGTTGTTTACGATGGAGATAACCTTGATCAAGTAGTACTTGTCACCATCTTTGTATACGAAGTAACGTGGGCATTCCTTGATGTCGCGTCTGTCAGAGAAGTTCTCCATCTCTTCGCCTTCCTCACCGAATGCTCTTACAGTAAAGGTTGAGTAATCGTTGTAATCCTCTTCCTCGATTTCCTTTACTTTGCCAGTGAAGTATCTGATGCCGTCCGTCTCGTTTACTTTGTAAGTCATGTCCAAAGTCTTCTTGCTCTCCTTCTTGTCGTTGTTAGCATCGAATACGATTAATTGTTTGTTGCACAAAGAACGTGTTGCACTGTTGTAGTAAGTCTTTGCGTCCTTGTTTTTGCATTGTGTTGTGAAAGAGAATGAATCTCCACCCTTTGACGTGTTTACCTTTACAGAATATTTACCTAAAACACCAACGAAAGAAACTTCTTGGATGTTGCTTTCTGCTACCTTGTTTTGGTCATTGAGGATTACAGTGTCGATAGTAACAACGTCCACGTTGTTTTCCCATTCGTTTGTTACACTTACTTGGATAGAGTTAATAGGAGCATCTGCTGTGATAGCAAGAGTGATGATATCGTTTCCTTTTAATCCATTTTCTGCTTTCTCCAAGTTTACCTTTCCATCTTTTTCTGTCTTTTCTCCGTTTATAGAATAGGTAATCTCTACACTATCATCGTCATCATCGTCGCCACAAGACGTGAATACTGCGCAGCTCATAGAGAAGAGAACTGCCAAAGTCGAAAATAAAAATCTTTTTTTCATGATCAATTTAAATTATGTGTTAGTTTTTAACGGCTACAAAAATACGTTTTTTTTCTAAGTGTATGTCAAATAGGAGAAAAAAGTGAATCTTAAATAATTCAAAAAAGGAGGATTTGCCACTTCTGTTTATGGAACTGCGTGGGCTAAAGTAAGGCTGATTTAAAGATTTTATCTTGGTGTTAGACGGCTGCACCATCATCTCTTGACCTTCATTGCCATCACTAAATATGGTTAATTTTTATTTGTCTCATCTTTTTTTTGTAGTTTTGCAAACTAAAAAGTGAAGAGCGTCTATGCCTCTTCCGTTTGTGGTTTATTGGCTTCGGAATTCGTGTCCTTTCAAAAAATGGCTACGAAACTTTTCGGAATCTTAATCTAACTAAAAAGAAAGTAAAAGTATTTGTAAATGAATAAGATTGTCAGCAAGGAGAATTTCTCTGAAAATGTGATCAAGTTGGAAGTTGAGGCTCCTTTGATTGCTAAGTCGCGCAAAGCAGGTCATTTCGTTATCGTCAGAGTGGACGAGAAGGGTGAGAGAATCCCGTTGACCATTGCAGCGGCAGATGTCGAGAAGGGAACCATCACGTTGGTTGTCCAGAAAATCGGCGTAACCTCCATCAAATTGTGTTCGTTGAACGTGGGCGATGAGATTTTGGACTTGGTTGGTCCGTTGGGTCGTGCTACCCATATCGATAAATTCGGTACTGTTGTTTGTGCCGGTGGTGGCGTGGGTGTCGCTCCGCTTTTGCCTATCGTGGAGGCTATGAAGAAAGCGGGTAATCGTGTGATTACCATTTTGGCGGCTCGTACGAAGGATCTCATTATCTTGGAGGAGCAGATGCGTAAATTCTCCGATGAGGTGATTATCATGACTGACGACGGTTCTTCTGGTCGTAAGGGCTTGGTGACGAACGGTATTGAGGAGGTCGCTGCCCGTGAAAAGGTCGATTGCTGTGTGACTATCGGTCCTGCTATCATGATGAAATTTGTCTCTTTGCTTACTAAGAAATTGGAAATACCGACAGTGGCTTCTTTGAATACTATCATGGTTGATGGTACGGGTATGTGCGGTGCCTGCCGTGTGACGGTGGGTGGAAAGACCAAGTTCGTCTGTGTTGACGGACCTGAATTCGATGCTCATCAAGTTGATTTCGATGAGATGTTGATGCGTCTTGGCGCCTACAAGGAGGAAGAGAAAGCCGATATGTACAAGGTTGGAAAGTAAAAAATAAGGATTATGGCTGAAGATAGAAATGTGGCTTGGCGTGAGGAGTTGCGCAAGTCATTGTCAAATAAGGAGCGTACGGCTCTTACTCGTGTGAAAATGAATGAACTCGAACCTGCTTATCGTGCTCGTGTGCGTGAGGAGGTGAATCAAGGCTTGACCAAGGAGCAGGCTTTGCAGGAGTCAAAAAGATGTTTGGATTGTCCTAATCCGACCTGTACGCAAGGTTGTCCTGTCGGTATCAACATCCCTGGGTTCATTAAGAATATCGAGCGTGGCGAAGTTTTGGAGGCTGCCAAGGTCTTGAAGGAGACGAGTGCGTTGCCTGCTGTCTGCGGACGTGTTTGTCCTCAAGAGAAGCAGTGCGAGTCGCAATGTATCTACAAGCAGAAGTTGAAGAAAGAGGCTGTCGCTATCGGTTATTTGGAGCGTTTCGCTGCTGATTATGAGCGTGAGAGCGGACAAATTTCCGTGCCTGAGATTACATGCAAGAACGGTATCAAGGTGGCGGTTGTCGGTTCGGGTCCTGCTGGACTTTCTTTTGCTGGAGATATGGCGAAGAAGGGCTACTCCGTGACGGTTTTTGAGGCATTGCATGAGATTGGTGGCGTGTTGAAATATGGTATCCCTGAATTCCGTTTGCCAAATCGAATTGTGGATGTTGAAATTGACAATCTCCGTAAGATGGGGGTTGATTTCGTGAAGGATTGCATCATTGGTAAGACTCTCTCGGTGGAGGATTTGGAGAAGGATGGCTTTAAGGGAATCTTTGTGGCAAGTGGTGCCGGTCTTCCTCGTTTCATGAATATTCCTGGAGAGAACTTCATCGGAATCATGTCTTCTAACGAATATCTTACTCGTGTTAATTTGATGGATGCTTCGAATCCAGAATACGACACACCTATATATAAAGGTAAGAGAGTGGCTGTGATCGGTGGTGGAAATACGGCTATGGACTCTGTCCGTACGGCTTTGCGCTTGGGTGCGGAGCGTGCCATGATTGTTTATCGTCGTTCGGAGGATGAGATGCCTGCTCGTTTGGAGGAGGTTAAGCATGCGAAGGAGGAGGGTGTTGAGTTCATGACTCTGCACAACCCAATCGAATATTTTGGCGACGAGAAGGGTCGTGTGACGAAGATGCGCTTGCAGAAGATGCAGTTGGGCGAGCCTGATGCTTCAGGTCGTCGTTCTCCTGTTGAAATTCCTGGTGCTGTAGTTGATGTCGATGTGGATGAGGTGATTGTCAGCGTGGGTGTCTCTCCTAATCCGTTGGTGCCTAATTCCGTTTCAGGTTTGAACGTTAGTCCTAAGGGTACTATCGTGGTGAACGAGGGCATGCAGTCTTCTATCCCAATGATATTTGCGGGTGGTGATATTGTCCGTGGTGGTGCAACGGTTATCCTTGCCATGGGCGACGGACGTGCGGCAGCAAAGGCTATGGATGAGTATTTGAAAAAGTAATACATAGATATACGAAAGAGTAAGAAGGGGAGAGATTTGTCGATTCTGACATTTCTCTCCCTTGCGTTTGTGTTTTATCCTTCTTTCAGAATGGTTGAAAAGTTGTATAACTCCGAAATAATGCCTAATTTTGAAACCATCGCGGCTCTTGCATCCAAATGAGGCGTAGTAAGTTTTAGATAATCATGAAAATAACAATATTAGGTACCGCCTATCCTTATCGTGGCGGCTTGACGGCTTTTAATGAACGATTGGCAAAAGAGTTTATGGCTGAAGGCCATGAGGTCAAAATCGAGACTTTCACTCTTCAGTATCCCAATTTCCTTTTCCCTGGCAAGACGCAATATTCAACTGAGGCAGCTCCTGCAGACTTGTACATCGAGCGCAGTGTCAATTCGGTCAATCCGTTTAATTGGTGGAGCGTGGGACGGAAAATTGCAAAGGATGCCCCTGATTTGCTGATTATTAAGTTCTGGTTGCCTTTTATGGCTCCCAGTTTTGGGACGATTGCCCGCTTGGTTCGCCGAAACGGTAAGACGAAGGTGGTCTCCATATTGGACAATATTATCCCTCATGAGAAACGGCTGGCCGACCGTCTGTTGTCGAACTATTTTGCCTCTTCGGTAGATGCGTTCGTGGCTATGTCGAAATCTGTGTTGAATGATCTTTCGCTCTTCGATAAACAAAAACCGAGGGCTTTTTGCGCCCATCCGTTGTACGATAACTTCGGGGCTCTGAAGAGTCGGGAGGAGGCTTGTGCTGAATTGAATTTGGATCCTTCTGTCTCGTATCTCTTGTTCTTTGGTTTTATACGTGATTATAAGGGACTTGACATCTTGTTGGAGGCAATGTCGGATGCTCGTATCCGCCAGAAAAATGTCAAACTGATAGTGGCAGGAGAGTTCTATGGTAACTCCGATAAGTATTTTGATCTGGAGAGACAGTTGGATCTGAAGGGAACTGTGCTATGGCATAATGATTTCATCGCAGATAGTCAGGTATCGACTTATTTCGCCGTTTCCGATATGGTGGTTCAACCCTATAAGTCGGCTACGCAGAGTGGTGTGACGCAGATTGCCTACCATTTTGAGAAACCGATGTTGGTGACGAATGTGGGCGGTTTGGCGGAAATCGTTCCGAATGGAAAGGTGGGCTATGTCGTAGAGCCGAATGCTACTGCTGTGGCGGATGCGTTGTGTGATTTCTATGAAGGAAATCGGACGCAACTCTTTATCGAGAATGTGAAGGAGGAGAAGAAGAAATACGCTTGGTCCCGTATGACGGAGACGATTAAATCGTTGGTTTAGTCCTCGGTGATGAGGATGCCGTCAATGCCGCAATTTTTTGCAAATTCCATGTCGGAAGGCATATCTCCAATCATCAGGCATCGCTGAGGGTCGGTTTCGGGATACTCTTTTTGTAGTTGCTTAAACAGGCCGGGGTGAGGCTTCCTGTTCGGGTCCTCCTTGCTGAGCGCGGTGCAATAGTAGATTCGGTCGATACGTCCTCCTGTTTGCTGGATTTCGGCCACCATCTTTTGGTGAATCTCGATGAGATCCTCCTCGGAGAATAGTCCTTTGGCAACGCCTCGTTGGTTGGTGACAATCACAATTCGGTTGACTAGTTGGCTCCATTGGGGAATCGCCTCCAAAAATGAAGGGATAAAGACGAACTCTTCCCATCTCTTCACGTAGTCGTTGGGGCGAAGCACATTGATGACTCCATCCCGATCCAATAGAAGGGTGTCGTATTTGCCTGTTTTCAGTAGGGAGGTGATGTCGTTGTAGTTCATCCTTGTATAATGTTTGGAGTGAAAAAACAATTTGTATATATGGGAAAATAGTGGAGCCATGGCACTACATTGGGTTAGTCTCGTTAGGCATGGAGAGAGCCGGCCTTTTATTTGAAAAATTCCGCAAAATCCACGTTTGCCTTTTGATAATCTTCTGGAATACCTATGTCAATGAAATAGCCGTCGCTGATATAGCCACGGAGGTTTTTCTCTTTCACATTCGTCTCTAAAACCTCTTTTTCAAAGGAGCCTTTGTCTGGAATTCTAGAAAGCGGAAATCTCTTTAAGTCGATGTGATAGATGCCGCCATTGATAAGTCCCTCTTCGCAAGGCTTTTTTTCGTTGAATTTTTCGATTGTGGAATCCTCTGCCAAGTTTACTTCTCCGTAACGGTCGAAGTGAGTCATCTGTTTTAGTGCCAAAGTGATGGCTTGCTTGTTCTCTTTGCCCGCTTTCGATAGCTCCGTGAGGTTGACGTGGAAGAAGGTGTCTCCGTTGAGGATAAGGGCTTCGTCGCCTTTGATCTGTTTTAGGGCGAGTTTGATGCCTCCGCCTGTTCCGAGGGGTGTCTCTTCTATTGCGTAGGCAATTTCGAAGGGAAGTTGCTGGGTAGCCATCCAGTCGAAGATGACTTCCCTCAAATAGCCGACGGAGAGGATGACCCTGTCAATCTCCTTGAATTCAGAGAGGTATTGTAGCAAATAGTAAAGGAATGGTTTCCCGCAGACGGGAGCCATACATTTGGGAACTTCGCTAACTATTGAGCGTAGTCGAGTGCCTAAACCTCCTGCTAATATGATTGCTTCCATGACGTTCTGTTATTTTGTGCCGAAGAGGGCTTCTTCTACCAATCCGCAGAGGATGTGGCCTACCATGATGTGGGATTCTTGAATGCGGGGCGTGTCGGCTGACGGAATCTTCAGGACGATGTCGCATAAGTCGTCCATTCTGCATTTCTTTTCCCCTGTGAGTCCAATCGTTTGGATGCCTTTGGCCTTGCAAGCTTCCAAGGCGGCAAGTATATTCTTGGAGTTGCCAGACGTGGAAATTCCGATGAATACGTCGCCTTTTTGGCCTTGGGCTTCGATTTGCCTTGCAAACAGACGCTCAAAACCGTAGTCGTTGCCGACGGCCGTCAAGATGGACGTGTCCGTAGTTAGGGCAATGGAGGGGATGCCTGGTCGGTCGAAATAGAATTTGCTGACAAATTCGCCTGCGATATGTTGTGCGTCGGCTGCGGAACCACCGTTGCCGGCAAGCAGGGTCTTCTTCCCCGATTGGTAGGCTTTGATAAGGAGATCTGCAGCCTCTCCGATTTGGGTTAACAAAGCTTCGTTAGATAAGATTCTCTGTTTCGTTTGTATCGAATCTTCTATATGTTGCTTTATTGTTTCTATATGGCTCATGATATGATGAATTGTCTTTGATGATTTAGGAACCTTACCGTAATAAATCCAAAATCTTCCAACTTTGTGTCCCTTTGTCGCTGAATTGGAATTCTACGACACGTCCGTCAAGAGCGGAAAGGGCTTTCTCCACCGATTTCCTTTTGGTCGGTTCTACGACGAACATGATGAATCCGCCACCGCCGGCTCCGCTGACTTTTCCTGCTATGGCACCAGCATTCAAAGCGATGTCGAATGCCTTCTGGATCATCGGGTTGGTTATTGAATTGGCCATCTTTTTCTTGTCTTCCCAAGCTCTCCCTAAGATGGAGGCGAAAGAGTTGATTTCCCCTTTCAGGATGGCTGTCTTCATATCGATGGCACTCTGTTTGATTTTGTGCATCGCTTCGATGGCTGTCGAGTTCTTCTCTATAGTGTTTTTCCTTTGTTCGTCAATGATTTTGGCGGATGAGCGGGAGGCTCCTGTAAAGAAAAGAAGTAGGGAGGCTTCCAACTCTTCCACAATCCATGGCTTGATTCTCAATGGATTGACTATCACGTGTCCGTTGGGTAAGAACTCCATGAAGTTGAATCCTCCGAATGTGGCCGCGTATTGGTCTTGCTTACCGCCGCTTAGCCCGATGTCCACTCGCTCTATCTCGTAGGCCAGGTGGGCAATCTCGTAGTCTCCCAATGGAAGATTGTACCATTCAGCGAAGGCTTGCAGGATGCAAACCACCATGGTGGAAGAGGAGCCTAATCCGCTACCGGCTGGCGCGTCGGAATAGGTCGTGATTCGGAAAGGTTTGGGTTCAACGTCGAAGTTTTTGATGATTCGGTTGAATACGCCTTTATGCAAGTCGAGGTTGCCGTCGATGGGCAATTCTTTTTGCACGGGGTAGGTCAGCGATTGGTCTAAATCCGCCGCATATATTTCAATCTCCTCTTTGGTGTTCTCTTCTATCGTGCAGTGTGCATATAGATTAATGGTGGCGTTGAGAATGTAGCCTCCATAAATGTCACTATAAGGCGAAACGTCGCTTCCTCCTCCTGCCAAACCTAATCGTAGTGGTGCTTTGCTTCTGACTTTCATATTTTCTTTTAAAAGCTATCCTTAACGACAAAGATAAGTTTAAAAAATGAATTCATCTTCAATTTTAGTCTTCAAACATGGAAGAAAAGGGAAACTATTTCTCTAAGGAAGGAGAAAACCCTGCCTTGGGGAAGAAAAAGGCTACTTTCAATAGATCAATTGCATCTCGCAGTGGAGGCAATCGAATTTGAGTCTATATTTTTGTCCCTTTTCGTTGACGAGGTAGAGCGGTTCTTGGAGCCGTTGTTTTGTCTCCTGTTGTTTTGGACAATAGCCGAGGCTGTATCTGATGCAGTGTTTGCAGGTCATGACCGCTACGTTCTCTCGGCTCTCTTTCTCGAAAGAGGGCTCTGTATGGGAAACGCCATGTGCCTTGTAAAATTCTACTGCCAAATGGTTGTGTAGGTTGCCTCGGTAGTCCAATTCGCTTTCGGAAAAAGGGTGGTTTGTCTTGGGAAAAGTGATTTTGTTGCGCTCTCTTTTTTCCTCCCGTTCGGTTTCTAGAAGTTCCAAAAGTTCCCGTCTCCAGTTGGTCATTAGGCTGGCTGGAATGAAATAGGGTTGGATGGAGATCTTGACTTCCTCCACTTCGAAAATGGTGTTGCCGCTCTTTTTGAATTGGGTGGTGAGTTGTTCTATAGCTTTCTCCGCATTTTGTGCTAATTCCGAAAGAGTGTAGTCTGGTGTGAGACTGACTTGAACGCCATCTTCGTCTGAAGCGTTGATTGTCAGTTGCTTCTCCTTCTCGATGATTTCGATGGAGACTCTGATTTTCCTGTCGGCACTCTTCTTGGCTAATGTCTTCTCGAATTGTTGGTCGAAGTTGCGGAATAGCTCGGTGCCAGGCTCTATGTTGATGCGTTCCGCAGGAAAGAGTGTGGGGCCTTCCGCACGGTTGACTTTGAATCCGATGAGTTTTTTCTCTGGGTTGAAAAAGCAAAGTCCGTCGCCGTTGTTGATGGGTTTCTGGATATTGGCGTTGAGGACTCCTCCTCTTGCTTGGCGTACGATGCCGATTCTTTCCCCTGTTGATTTTGGAGTGTCGAATGAGGTGATTTCCTTCCTCCTTCCTTCCGTGAAATAGAGGCAGCCTCCTCGATGGAAACTCTTCTCCGTATTGGGTGTGAAGGTGTAGGTGCAATGTCCGGAACTGCCTTTCTGGTGCGCACTTCCTTCCAAAATCCGGTCTAAGATTTGGCGGTAGGCAGCGGTGACGTTTTTGACGTAGGAGATATCCTTCAATCGGCCTTCGATTTTCAACGAGGATACTCCGGCCTCGATTAGGTTCTCCAAGTGATCGGAGAGATTGAGGTCTTGGAGGGAGAGAAGGTGCTTCTCTTGTATGATTGTTTTCCCGTTGGCATCGATCAGCGAGTAGGGGAGCCGGCAGAGTTGGGCGCAGTTCCCTCGGTTGGCGCTTCGTCCGCAGGTGGCTTGGCTCAAATAGCATTGTCCGCTGTAGGAGACGCATAGTGCGCCGTGGATGAATGCCTCCAATTTGACGGATGTCTGGGATGAGATCTCCTTGATCTGTGCGAACGAAAGTTCCCTTGCCAAGACAACTTGTTCGAATCCTGCTTTCTCAAGGAATTGAACCTTTTCCACCGTGCGATTATCCATTTGCGTGCTGGCGTGCAGGGGGATGGGGGGCAGGTCGAGTTGGGTGATGCCCATGTCTTGTATGATGAGGGCGTCCGTTCCGATATGGTAGAGTTCCGTTATGATTTTCTGTGCTTCGTCCAATTCCGCATCGGTAAGGATGGTGTTGAGGGCAACATATACTTTTGCGTAGTATTTGTGTGCGTGCTTAACGAGTTCTTCGATGTCGGCAATCGAGTTGGATGCAGCCATGCGGGCACTGAATCTCGGTGCACCGATATATACGGCATCGGCACCATGGTTGATGGCTTCGATGCCGCATAGTGCATCTTTGGCTGGGGCGAGCAGTTCGATTTTCATACGGTCGTCCTTATTCGATGGTGCGGATGTCGTACGGTGTCTTTTGATAGACAAAGTAGTTCAACCAATTTGAAAATAGTAGGTTGGCGTGCCCCCTCCATCTTACGACAGGACCCAATTCGGGGACGTCGTTTTTATAATAGTTCTGAGGAATTTCAATGGGGAGGCCTTTCCCTTTGTCTCGTTTGTATTCTCCGTCCAAGGTGAATGGAGAGTATTCCGCATGTCCGGTCACGAATAGTTGTCGTCCACCGTTGGCCAGGACCATGAAAACTCCTGCCACGTCCGATTCGGACATGATTTGCAGTTTCTCGCACTTCTCAATGTCTTCCCTTCTGACTTCGGAGTGGCGGCTGTGAGGAACGAAAAACTCGTCGTCGAAACCTCTGAAAATGGGGTTCATAGGGTCGGTGACCGTATGTTTGAATACGCCGAACATCTTCTTGTCCAGTTGGTATTTAGGAATATTGTAGAAATGATAGAGTCCGGCTTGGGCTGCCCAGCAGATGAAGAGGGTCGAGGTGACATGCGTTTTCGACCAGTCGAAAATTTCCATGATTTCGTCCCAGTAGCTGACCTCCTCATACTCCAAATTCTCCACAGGAGCGCCCGTGATGATCATACCGTCGTATTTTTGGTCGCGGAGGGAATCGAACGTCTTGTAGAAAGCAAGCATGTGTTCGATAGGGGTGTTCTTAGGAGTGTGGCTCTTTATCTGCATGAAATCAATCTCGATTTGGAGCGGGGAGTTGGAGAGCAACCGGATGAGGTCTGTCTCTGTCGTTATTTTGAGCGGCATCAGGTTGAGGATGATGATCTTCAATGGCCTGATGTCTTGGGAGGATGCCTCGTCTGAATCTTTTACGAAGATATTCTCTTGTTTCAAGATTTCGACGGCGGGTAAGTTACTTGGTATATTTAGTGGCATATCCTTGAATTTCTTTTAGGGTGGTTTCTCTGAATTGATTTCGACGACATTCTTTGTTCGTCCAGAGTGCGTGTTGGACGTATTGTTTATATAGCTTCGTCAGCAATATGGAGCGTTTGTCGTCACCACCGATGTTAGACTTGAATACTTAAAACAGGGTTAAAAACTCACTAAGTTGTTTGAATAACGGGAGCAATACCCTGCCGTTTTTTGCTCGCCTCGTTATATGTGGGTGCAAAGTTACTAAAAAATAAGGATTTTTATCGGTCGAACTCTATATTATGTTGTATCTTTGTGCACAAAGATTGCTTATGGGAAGAATTCTTGCAATAGATTATGGACAAAAACGGGTAGGGTTGGCTGTGACGGATCCTTTGAAAATCATTGCCAATGGTTTGACTACGGTCGGTTCTGGTCAGATTTTCAAGTTCTTAGCAGACTATCTCCAGAAAGAGGACGTCGAATTGTTTGTGGTGGGTCATCCCCGACAGATGAATTACGAGGACTCTGCTTCCATGCGTCTGATTGAGCCTTTTGTCCGTGGCCTGAAAAATAAATTTCCCCAGATCCCTGTCAAGATGGTGGACGAACGGTTCACTTCAGTCTTGGCTCATCAAGCCATGTTGGACGGTGGACTGAAGAAGAAGGCTCGCCAGAACAAGGCTTTGGTGGATGAAATCAGTGCGACCATTATCCTGCAGTCTTACATGGAAAGCCTTCGAAATGGTTCGTTGCTGTAGGCTATTCCTTTGATTTTTAGAGAAGAGTGTAAAATAAAAATAAGAGACATGATTTATCCAATCACGATTTACGGTCATCCTGTATTGAGAAAGGAGACCACCGACATCACGAAGGATTATCCAAACTTGCAGCAGTTGATAGACGATATGTTTTTGACGATGTATCGTGCGGATGGTGTGGGGCTTGCCGCTCCTCAGATTAATCTGTCCATTCGCCTTTTTGTGATTGATTTGAATATCTTGGCTGATGAGGACCCTCAATTCAAGGGCTTTAAGAAGGCCTTTATCAATCCTCGCATAGTGGAGAGAAGCGAAGAGTTGGTCGCTGGTGAGGAGGGCTGTTTGAGTTTGCCTGGCATCAACGAGTCGGTGAAACGTCCTAAGAAGATTAGAATCCAATATCTGAACGAGAACTTCGAGGAGTGTGACGAGGAGTATGAGGGTTTCAAGGCGCGTGCCATCCAACACGAGTACGACCACTTGGAAGGTATTGTCTTCATCGACCATATTTCTCCAATCCGTCGTCAAATGAATCGTTCTAAATTGTCTAACATGGTGAAGGGCAAGGTGCGTTGCCGTTATAATGTCAAGACTGCTTAGTGGTATTTAATCGGTTCGGAATGAAGGAGTTGTCTGAATTGAAGGAGGCGCTGCACGAAGGGAATGTGGCAGATGTCGTTTCTCAGTTGGAGTCCTATGTCTCTTTGCATAAGGATTCGGCGGAGGCTTATTTCTTGTTGGGAAATGCTTACCGAAAAATGGAAAATTGGGAGATGGCGTTGAATAATTACCAGATTGCCATGGATATGGATCCCGAGGGTCCTGCCTCTTTGGCTTATAATGCCACGATTGAGGTGCTGGAGTTTTTTAATAAAGATATGTTTAACCAGTAATTTGTTGGCTAATATTGATTTATAAGGCGATGTTCCTAATAAGATAGGGGCATCGCTTTTTTGTTGACGATTAATCTTTCACGATCGTTTTCTTCCCGTTTATGAAGTAAATCCCTGTTGGAAAATATCCTAAATCTTGATTCCCGTTTGAAATACATCTCATCCTAATTTGGCCTTGCCTATCGTAAATGGTCAGGGACTCTTCTTGTTTTGTTAAAACGTGGATATGGTGGGCTTGGACGTATAGCTGAATGCCGTTTCCTTGGAGAATAGGGTTGAGACCATTCTCATTCTTTGCGAAGGTAGGAAGTGATTGGGCATCTTGTTCCCAATGTACTAATGAGTTGTCTCCTTTGTTTTGTACGTACTCGTTTAATTTTTGGCTTGCTGTTCCGTTTTGGAATTGCTCGGTTTTCAAGGCGATGGTGGCGGCATCTCCAAATCCTACGCCGTTTTTGACTATTTGAGAATCAAAAAGACAGTTCTCTGCTGTCGTCTGCGTCGCATAGCCGATTAGGGCACTGTGGTAGTTGCCTTGGGTGGTGCAGGTGGAGTAGCAGTTGCGTAGGGTGCAGTTGGATGCATTGCCGATAATGCCTGAGACGAAATATCCGTAGATGTCCCCTCTCGTATAGCAGTTCTCTATCAGGGTGGAGTCGCCCTTCCCAATCAATCCGCCCACATAGTAGCCACCGTGGATGTAGGCGTTTTCTACTCCTATGTTGCGTATCGTGGCTTTGTGGGTGAACCCGAAAATGCCTCTGAAATTCTCTGTGCTTGAGTTTACATAGGGGTTCTGGATGATGTGTCCCTTCCCGTCAAAGCATCCTTCATATTTTTGTCCGGAGTTTCCTTCCCCGATAGGCAACCAGTGATGGTATTCTTCCGTCTCTTCGTCTCCATAGCATACGGTGCTGAGGTCGATGTCTGACTCCAAAAGGGCGCAGGCAGTCGAGTAGCCGTTGTTTACTGTGTCTCGAAATTGGAGAAAATCGTCCAACGAACCAATGACGAAAGGGGCTTGTGATGATCCGTCTCCTTCCATGGCATAGCCTAAAAAGGGGAATGTGAGGAGGAGCAGCCAATATGTCAGTATTCTTTTCTTCATTCTTTGTCGTAATTATGGGTCAAAATTAGAAAAATTTTTTCGTGGGTTCCCTCTTTGAATTTAGTAAATTGTAGGTGGTTCTCATGGGAAAATGTCTGTAAATGTCGTATGCGCCAAGTGAAATCATCGACTTGTCTCTAAAAATCTGTATGAAATTTGCATAATATCGTGTAAATTTGTCGTAAGCAATATGGCTCGAATTTAGTATGAGAAAGTATGTTATCATAGTGGCAGGCGGAAAGGGACTCCGAATGGGGAGCGACATTCCCAAGCAGTTTATCTTAGTGGCTGGTCGTCCTTTGTTGATGCGGACGTTGGATACGTTTTTGGCGTATGATCAGGATTTGTCCATCCTCTTGGCCTTGCCTCGGGAACAAATGGATTATTGGTTCTCTTTATGTGAAAAATATGCAACGGACTATGCCTCCAGAGTTACGGTTGTGGCAGGGGGTGAAACCCGTTTCCATTCGGTGCAGAATGCCTTGGCTTGTGTGCCAGAGGGGGCAGACTCCTTGGTTGCTGTGCATGATGGTGTCCGCCCGTTTGTTTCGAAAGAGACGATTGCGGCAGCTTTTGACGAGGCGGCTCTGTCCGGTTGTGCCGTTCCTGTCGCCGATGCGGTCGATTCCATAAGGGAAGTCACGGAGGGAGGCAGCATCGTGCGTGACCGTTCTAAGATAAAGTTGGTGCAGACTCCGCAGGTTTTCCGCTCTTCTCTTTTAAAAGAGGCTTATCATCAAGTCTATTGCGATGCCTTCACGGATGATGCAAGCGTGGTGGAGGCGGCGGGCTACAAGGTGGTTTTGACACCCGGAAATCGTGAAAATATAAAAATCACTACGCCTTTCGACTTGAAAGTGGCGGAGGCATTGGTGAAATCGTAAATAACCATTGAAATCATATTGTTTTGTCTGTATTAGCGTCAAAAGAGATAACGTATCTTCCTGGTGTCGGCCCGAAGAAGGCGGCTTTGTTGAAGAGTGAGATGGGGATTTCTTCATTTGAGGACATGCTCTACTATTTCCCGTATCGTTATGTGGATAGGAGCCGGTTTGTCAAAATCAGGGAGATCGCCTCGGTACTCTCTTTTGTGCAGATTAAGGGCAGGATACTGAAATCGGAGTTGATAGGGACTGGGCGGAATCAACGTCTCTCTCTGCAATTTACGGACGGTGAGGATTGTATCGAATTGGTCTGGTTCAAGGGCGTGAAGTATGCGGCGGATAAGTTCAAGGTGGGGCAGGAGTACGTGGCCTTTGGTAAGCCGACGGCTTTCAACGGAAAACTGAATATGGTTCATCCTGAAATGGAGAGCCTGAACGAGTCTGCTTCAAAACAGCAGATGGGCGGTTTGCAGGGGTTGTACAATACGACGGAAAAGATGAAGTCGGGTTTCCTGACGACCAAGGCCATTCAGAAGATTATGGTGAACCTATTCCAAACGATAGGGAAGTATCAGTTGCCGGAGACCTTGCCTGCCTATCTGATCGAGAAATATAATTTGATGTTGCTTTGCGAGGCAATTCCTAATATCCATTTTCCTAAGAACGAGGTGGTTTTGCGAAAGGCACAGTACCGTTTGAAGTTGGAGGAGCTTTTCTATATCCAATTGAACATCCTTCGGAGTGCCAAGAACCGTTCTCGACGTTTCAAGGGACTGGTTTTCTCTACGATTGGTCATTATTTCAATACCTTCTATAAAGAACATATCCCCTTTGACTTGACGGACGCGCAGAAACGTGTGATTCGGGAAATCCGTGCGGATGTGGCGAGCGGTCGGCAGATGAACCGACTTCTGCAGGGTGATGTGGGAAGCGGTAAGACCCTGGTCGCCTTGATGGTGATGCTGATGGCGCTCGACAATGGCTTTCAAGCCTGCTTGATGGCTCCGACGGAGATTTTGGCCACGCAACATTATTCCTCCATCAAGGAGATGTTGGATCCTTTGGGGATCCGTGTGGAGTTGCTGACGGGTAGTACGAAGCGTTCTAGTCGGCAACCTCTGCTGGATTCGTTGGAAAACGGAGAGATCCAGTTGTTGGTGGGTACGCATGCTTTACTGGAAGATTCTGTGAAATTCTCCAATCTAGGAATGGTCATCATCGATGAACAGCATCGTTTTGGCGTGGCGCAGCGTGCGCGTCTGTGGGGCAAGAATGTCCAACCACCTCATGTCTTGGTGATGACCGCCACTCCGATACCCCGTACGTTGGCTATGACGTTGTATGGTGACTTGGATGTCTCCATCATCGATCAATTGCCGCCTGGCAGGAAACCGGTGCAGACCATTCATCGTTACGAAAATCATCGTGCAGGACTTTATGATTTTTTGAAGAAGCAGATTGCGGAAGGACGTCAGGTCTATATCGTCTATCCGTTGATTCAGGAGTCGGAGAAGTCGGATTATCAGAATTTGGAATCGGGCTTTCAGTTGGTGAAGGAGATCTTCCCAGAACCACAGTATCGGGTTTGCATGGTGCATGGAAAGATGAAGCCTGCGGAGAAGGATGCTCAGATGCAACTTTTTGTCTCTGGCGTGGCGAATATCTTGGTGGCCACTACAGTCATAGAGGTGGGTGTGAATGTGCCGAATGCTTCTGTAATGGTGATTGAGAGCGCCGAACGGTTTGGCCTTTCTCAATTGCACCAGTTGCGTGGGCGGGTAGGCCGTGGAGCAAGTCAGTCGTTTTGTGTCTTGCTGACTTCGCAAAAACTCTCCTCGGAGAGTCGTCAGCGCATGGAGATTATGGTGCGGACGAACGATGGATTTGAAATCTCCGAGGCCGATTTGAAGATGCGTGGCCCGGGCGACTTGGATGGAACGCAGCAGAGTGGGGTGGCCTTCAATCTGAAGATTGCCAACCTCTCCTCGGATGGACAGATTCTTCAGATTGCGCGGGATATGGCCATGAAGATTTTGGAGGAAGACCCAGATTTGGCATTGGAAAAGAATTTTGTTTTGAAAAAGCGTCTTGCCCAATTGAACGGAAACAGTATCAGTTGGGGCGCAATATCTTGATTTCTTGTTGATTTTTAATTGAATAGATATGAACGTAGGAGATAAATTGCCTGATGTATTGGGCTTGAATGAGAAGGGCGAGGAGATTACCTTGTCAAGTTTAAAGGGAAAGAAGGTGATTTTGTATGCCTATCCGAAGGATAATACGTCGGGGTGTACGGCAGAGGCTTGTTCTTTGAAAGAACATTATGAGGAGTTGCAACAAGCTGGATATGTGGTGATTGGTGTGAGTAAGGATTCTGCTGCAAGTCATCAGAAGTTTATCGAAAAGTTTGATTTGCCTTTCCCTTTGATAGCGGATACGGATACGACTTTGTTGCAGACGCTTGGAGCTTGGGGTGAAAAGGTGGCTTGCGGCCGTCGTACGGTTGGAACGCTTCGGACAACATTCCTTGTTAACGAGGAGGGCATCGTGGAGCGGATTTTCCAGCCTAAGGAAATCAAGACGAAGATTCATGCCGAGCAACTTTTGAGTGCAATAAAATGATGTCTGAATTTGAAAAAATGCGTTCTCGGCAACTTTATTGCTTTGAGGATGAGGAGGTTATGGCAAGCGTGCGCCGTGCCAATCGCTTGTGTGCCCATTTGCAAGTCATGACTCTGTCGGATCCTGAGTATCGTTCTCTCATAGAGGATCTTATCCCAGGTATTCCGCAATCTACTTGCATCAATCCGCCTTTCCATTGTGATCATGGAAGTGGCATACGTTTGGGTGAGAATGTTTTTGTGAACTACAACGCTACGATGCTGGACGGTGGACTCATAACCATAGGAAGTAATACGAAACTGGGACCTAATTGCCAATTACTCACCCCCAACCATCCGATGGATTATATGGAGCGGAGAAAGCCTCAGGAGACTTGTTCTCCGATTACGATAGGGGCGGATTGCTGGTTGGGTGCCGGCGTGATTGTCTGTCCGGGCGTTACGATAGGGGATAGAAGCATTATCGGGGCTGGTAGCGTCGTGGTGCATGATATCCCTTCCGATTGCTTGGCAGTCGGAAATCCTGCAAGAGTGGTTCGTCAACTCTCTTCCCGATGAACAAATCCCAGCGTCTCTATAAAGTCAAGAGAAACATTAGAAGTTGTTTTTCTCCATCCATTCGAAGAAGGTGCTGTAGGCTTCTTCCCTTGCCTCTTTGGTCGAGAGAATCAAGTCGTGTACGCCTCCTTTGATGATGGCATGTGTGACGTTCTTTCCTAGTTTTGATCCATAAGATTGAATCTCCTTGACATCCAATATGATGTCTGCGTGTTTGAGTATCTCGTTCCATTGGTAGGTCTCTTCGGCTGTCGTGTCGCTACTCATGACCAGAATCGGGCATTCGATGTTTAGTCCTTTGTGTACTCTCTTATGTCCGTGATGGATGGCGCGTACCCATCCGGCACGTTTAGGATGTCCTTCCGACTTTTTCCAGTCCGTGTTGTATTCCCAATCCCCGTGGTATTGTTTGTGTAGGCTCTGAGCGTAGCCGCAAGGTTCGTCGGAGGCCCCTTGTACTTTTAGCCTTTTGAAAATAGCACCTAATGCACTTACGCAGGGCGTTGTGACATTCTCCGTGAATTTGCTGAGGTTCCAATCAAGGAAAGGGCTGTTGAGGATAAGTCCGTCGATGGGAATGCCTCCCTTCTTTTGTCCCATATAGAGAGAAAGGCATAGACCGCCCGTCGAATGTCCCATCAAAAGGATATTCTCGTTTCCTTCCATTTTGGCAATGGCGATGGAGGTGTCGATGTCGGCGAAATATTCATCCATCTTTTTACAGAAGAAGAGATCTTGGTGAGGTAGCAAGGATCGTCCGTATTTGCGGAGTTCCACTGCGTAGAAGTTATAGCCGTGGGCATTGATACTGTCGCCCAATTCTCGTTGGAAAAAATAGTCGTTGTAGCCATGCACATAGATGATGGCTTTCTTGCTGTCTGTCGGGGCACTCTTTTTGATTAAGGTGCATACCACCTTTCCATCGTAGTCGTCGGGCTGTTCGATTGTGCGGCATTGGTAGCCGTTGCCCAAGATGTCGTCATGGTATTGTGCATGGGTGTTTATCCCCAAGAGGGAGAGCAAGAGCATCAGTAGGATTGGGACTATTTTTTTCATCTCTGTTATAACGTTTGAAGTGGCTGTTTTTGTTTTTAGCTGAATTTATGGTGCAAAAATAGTAAAAATGACGATTAAAGCGTCGCTTTTTCTTTATAATGGCGCAATTTGTTTTTGAATATGAAATTTGTTTTGAATCAGATTTATTATATGAAGTAAA
>JAGCWQ010000204.1 GCA_017961765.1 Paludibacteraceae bacterium
GCCACAATAAGATAAATAAGTAATCGTATTCTGTCAATTTCTGTCGGGAGACATTCGTTAAGACGATTGAAATTCCTTCTTGACTCTTTGTTTTTGGCTTTTTTAACATATATTTTTTGCGTAGTCCAAACTTTTTGAGTATTTTTGTCAAAAGTTTGGACTTTTTATTGTATGGAAGAACGCATAATATCGTTAATATCCTCGTTCCTTGGTGATTGGGGAAAACAATCCGGTGAATGGTATTCCTATAACTGTCCTGTATGTGCGCAGGAAAAGGGCGTGAAAGCTGACGGTAAATATAACCTTGAGGTCAGGGTTGATCCGTGTTCGAAAGGTGGGGGTGGATTTCACTGTTGGTCATGTGAGACAAAGGGAAGGCTTGTGAAACTTTTCAAGGATTTTGCCCCGTTTGAGACGACCATGGAGTTTAAACGGATGGTCAGTGAATTCAGGGAATCCGAAAAATACAAGCTTAACGTTATTAACAGTGACATGGACGACGGAGAAGGGGACTTGTCGTCGTTGTCATTGCCACAAGATGTGAAACCGATAAATCCTTCTGATACGTATTCCAAGGATGCCATTGACTACCTTGCGATGAGGGGTATTGGGTTACGTGAAGTCCGGAGGTTTAACCTGATGTACATAGGAAACGACGATTCTGTCGATTACTCGTTAAGGAACCGGATTTACATCCCGTCTTACGACATTTATGGTGAATTGAATTATTATGTCGGTAGGGACTATACAGGTAGAACTAAGATCAGGTACAAGAACGCCCCTGTCGAAAAAAGCTCGATAATATTTAACGAGAAATTGGTTAACTGGTACGAGCCCGTAACCATCGTTGAAGGTCCGTTCGATCATATATCGGTACCAAATTCGATTCCATTGTTAGGTAAGGTACTGAAAAACGAGGACCTCTTATACAAAAAATTAATTGAACGTTCTAAAAATAATATTAATATATTATTGGACCCTGACGCCATGTCTAACGCCTTGTCTGTATACAGACTACTTGACGCCTCTGACTTGCACGGAAAAATTAGGTTTATCAAGTGTCCGTATGGTTATGACGCCGCTGACATATACAGGTATACAGGTTCAAAAGGTGTCATGAGGCTGTTGATGTCTGCCAGAAAGCTCACGGAATCAGAACTAGATATGGGCATAAGCGTATAAAAATGGCGCATTGTTTGTTTTTTTCATGTGTAGAAAGTACTTTTGCCGAATGGACGTACATATAGATGATAAGCTTGCGAGAGATCTGGAAGAACATTGCCGACGGGTACAAAAAGACGTTGACAAGTTTGTCCACAACGCGATTAGGAGACAGTTGGCAATCGACAAGTATGGTGACTTGAATGAGAGAATGACGAAAGTGAAGACTAATGGAGAAGAAGGCAAAAGGGCGGAGGTTAAAAATATTGAAAACACTCTAGGCAATGGGAGAGTCGTATCGACAATCACGAGGGATACGGAAGCCACTGTCAGGACAAGAAGGAGTTTAAAAGTAAAGTAAAGTGATGAAATTTGACATAAAGAGTACAGACAAATTGGTGTTCGATCTCCACATGCCACAGATTGAATACAACGAAAGCAAAAAACGTTCACTGAGAAAGGAGATTGCCGACAAATACGGGGTACCGGTAAGGAATGTCACTGTGAACTTTGTCCCTGTCAAGGTCGGTGGCAGTGATGACAGGGGGTGTCTTGCGTCAGACGTGATAAGCAGTGTGCAGGATCCTGCCTTCCAAGTCAAACTGTTTAAGGAGTGGCTTACATTGAAGTCTATAAACGATGTTGATTTCGACCGGATAAAAGATATAGACGACAAGGTCAACTCGTTCATTGATTTTGACTTGTATACCAAGTACAAGTCATACAAGTTCAAGTACGTGAAATGGGACAACTACTTGTCATATGGGAAGGGTAACTATTTTGATTTCACGAAGCTGAACGGTCTTGTCCTTCTGAACGGCAAACCCGAGAACCAGAGCGGTAAGACCACCTTCGCCATTGACCTATTGCGTTTCGCATTGTTCGGTAAATCACATAAGTCGCCGAGGTTGGAGGATGTATTCAACGCATACAAGCCTGAAGAGACGGAGGCCGTCGTTGAGGCCGGCATTGAGATTGACGGCGTTGACTATGTAATCAGGAGGACTGTCACGAGGCCATCGCTGAAAAAGAGGTCAAAGAAGTCAAAGCCTTCGCAGAAGGTTGAGTACTTTAGGGTGATTAACGGCAATTACGAGAACGTGGAAAACTGCGAGGGTGAGAGCGGTACCGACACAAACAACATCATACGTGTCAGTGTCGGTAGTGTTGATGATTATAAACTTGTAATATCGGCCACGTCAAAAAACCTTGCGGACTTGTTGGATATGGGTCAGACGGACAAGGGAAAACTCTTCTCAAGATGGCTCGGTCTTTTGACGTTGGAGAAGAAGGAGGAAATTGCGAAGGAGATGTGGAAGAAATCGGTCTCCCCGTCGCTTATGGCTAATATATATGATAAGGCGACCGTAGAGGGTGAGATTGGCGATTTGAGGACGGGAATAGAATCAAATGACAGAAGGATAGCGGAACTTGAAAGAGAGTTGCGAGAAAGGGATGATAATCTGTCCCGTTTGACGGTGGAGAGGGAAGAACTTATCAAGTCGATGCGTCAGATTAATGAAGAGGTGTCTAAAATTGACGTTCGTACTGTCGAGATGTCTATAGAAAGATACCTTTCCGATTTGGAAGTCTATAGGGAGCGCATGAAGGCTTATAAGGCAGAATACGCTGACGTCAAGGACGCCCGCTTCGACGAGTCCGTGTATAAGGAGACATTATCTAGAATAGAGTGCCTACGTGAAAAGTCTGTCGATTACGGTAAACGTAATGTCGAATTGAAGACGAGGATTTTCATGATAAAATCCGACATTGATAGAATCAATAAATTGATTGACGGTAAGGTATGCCCAACGTGCCATCAGCCAATAGACGAAAAGGAGCAAAATTCCGCGATAGACAAGGACACGTCAACGATGAACGAACTTATTGAGCAGGGAAAGGCTAATAAGTCGGTAATTGACGATACTGAAAATGAAATTGGCAAGTTAAAGACAGAGGCCTCGAAGATGGAAGACGAAAGGGACAAGTTGCGTAAAAAAGGTGAGTTGGAACTTAAAATGACAGCCGTGAAGGCGAATATAGACGCTTGCAAGCTTAACGTCGAGAAGTCAAGGAGGCAACTTGACGACGTGAACATGAACAGGGACAATATAGCCTACAACAACGATATAGCCCTTAAGGTAAGGATAAAGGACGAAACGATAGCTGCTGAGACTAGGGCGAGGGATCAGTTCATACGTGATATACAATCAAATAAGACGGAGAGCGAATCATATGCGAAGGAAATTGTAAAACGTCAAGAACTTGTGTCGAAGTTGACGGAGGAGGAGAAATTAATCAGGGAATGGACTATATACCAGCAAATGGTCGGCAAAAATGGGATAGTCAAGATAGTACTTAAGAACGCCTTGCCGATAATAAACAACGAGATAACAAGAATATTGGATGGTTTGTGTGATTTTGAGGTTTCGCTCTCGATATCCGATGACGGCAAAGTCTGCATGGATTTAGTAAGGAATGACGTCCGGATAGACCTCGGGACTGGAGCTTCTGGGTTCGAGAGTGTCATGGCGTCGTTGGCGTTGAGGAACGCCTTGGCGTCGATGGCGTCGTTGTCGAAGCCGAATTTCATAGCTTTAGACGAGGTGCTTGATGGCGTCGCCGTCTCTAACTACGATAATGTCAGGGAACTTTACCGAAGGATTGCCGGAAACTATGATTTCATCATACACATAACACATAACGAATTGATTGCCGATTGGCATGACCAGGTCATAACAGTCACCAAGGATGTGGAGAATAACGTCTCAAGAATTGAAATGGTGGCATGAAAAGGACGACACCGTTTGCAAGGCTTGAAGAGGTGGACTCGTATTTCAGGGAAATTGAGGGGTATGAGCCGTTAACCTCCGAAGAGGAGAGGGAATTGGCACTGCGTATAAGGGAAGGCGATGACCTGGCCGTTGATAAGCTTGTCAAATCAAACGTCAAGTTTGTTGTGAGTGTGGCCAAACAGTATCGTAACAGTGGTGTACCGTTCTCTGACTTGATATCCGAGGGGAATTACGGGTTGGTGAAGGCGGCACGTAAGTTCGATCCTGACAAGGGAGTTAGGTTCATATCCTATGCCGTATGGTGGATTAGAAATTCCCTTCAAGAATGCGTGGAACAATATCTTGGGAAATTGAATGAGGTCGATGGGGCTGATTATGTCTTTGACAACACGGTTAAGGCTGACTATGGCTCCTCATTCCCTCAAACAGAGATGCCCGATACCAACTTCATGGAAGAACAAGGGAGGAATGCCGGGATTGAGGACTTGATGTCAAACCTCAAGAAAAGGGAGGTCGACATACTGACAGCCTATTTTGGTCTGGATGGCAGAGACGAGATGACGCTTGAGGAGATAGGTGACGAGTTCAAATTGACGAAAGAGAGGGTCAGACAAATAAAGGACAAGGCGTTGTCGAAGATGAGGGTGAACGCCTTGATGAGCGATGAGTTTGATGTCTATAGCGAATTGAGGTAGTTGACGCTAATTATATATGAGGAATTTTTATGAAATGGCAGTGACAAAAAAGAATGTGGTTGACGATTTCGTCGACGATCTGAAAAATAAGCCGGTTGTGAAAAACGGTACGAACACGCGTAAAAAAGCCGGTAATGTTAAGAAAGACGAGAAGAAGTTGCCGGAGAAAGAAAAGGACAATGTCAATGACGTTCCGGAAGTTTCTGAAAAGCCTGAGATAGAGAAGAAAGTGCCGGAGAAAGAAAAGGGCAACGCCAATGACGTTCCGGAAGTTTCTGAAAACCCCAAGAACAAGGATACATCAACGGTTATGGAAGATAACACAGTCCATGACGTTCCTGAAGCTTCTAAAGAGGCTGATATA
>JAGCWQ010000205.1 GCA_017961765.1 Paludibacteraceae bacterium
CGTATGTTCCGGCAATGACCACGAAAGGATGTGGTCAACGGCCAACTGCAACGGGAAGACGGCCGGATGTCTGCCAAACTTCTTCGTGTTGAAACCGACGCTGTATTTCCATATGTTATTCCTTAACGAAAATTCCGGGACTGGCTTTATATTAGAAATTTTGACAATCTTTCCATCCTTGCCATACGCCGTGTTCTGACCCCAACTCACATGTCCGGCCCATTTGTTCGGTTTGTCCCTTATAAGTTCGCAATCGTGTATCTTGCCCTTGACGAAGACGAACATATACTCGAATATCTGCGTGTACCTTTTAGATGTCGAACTTGCCGGGAACGACGACGAGTTCTTCTCGTAAATCATCGTGTCATGGAGTTTGAAACCGAGATCGACAAAATACAGCGCCTGTCTGAAAGATGTACATGTTTCAGAACCATTGACCGTGGCGTCACCGACCACCCAGACAACGACGCCACCCGGCGCCGTAACATCGTACAAAAGCTTTGCGACTTGCTTGAATTTGTCGAAATCCCAAGACGATGAATTATTGTACGAACGTAATGTGTCATATGGCGGCGAAGTGACTGTCAGGTCGACAAGTATCCCCTCATTGACCATACCACCCATTACGTCAACGCAATCGGAATTATACAGTCTAAAATCCATCAAACCCACTATTGTATTTCAATCGCATCCGTTTTTCCCCTGAACACTTGGAAACCCTTAAGAAATTCCTCTATCGTCAATACGCGTTTGCAAGACAATTGTATGCGCTTTACGCTGACGCATTCCCCAAGCCATAAAGGATTGCAAATGTAAAACTTGTCTTTCCAGTCAGTCCACACATTCCCCAAGTCATAGTTTGTATGGAAATACCCGTCAACAAGCTCTGTCTCGTATATCTTTATTGCAAACGTTGATGATATTGTGAGGTTGCTGTCGTTTTCCGTGTCACTTATTGTGAGGTTGCTGTCGTTTTCCGTGTCACTCTTGGTGTACAATTGCATAGTAAGCCTACCGCCGATATTAGGCGACAATGAACGTATAGTGGCATCGAAATCAAAAGCGCTGGTAAATTTACCCACTGTTAATGACATGTTTTTGGATGTCAGTTTAGGCGCATGGAAAATCAGTGAATCAAAGAACAACGGTATGTCACACTGGCAGCATCCATCTATGTTCCTTGCCAGAGCGTACTGTTTGCTTGCAAAAAAATCAAGACAGAATTCAGCGCAACCAATCGACAATTTTTGGTGGAGTGTTCCATATGTTTCCCGTTCATCTATTATCCATTTCCTCGTAAACACGATTTTGCCATGGTCAATCCTCTCATCCAACTTGAATAATGTCAAACCGGTCTCCTTAAACCCAAGACGTATCGCCCAGTTAATGGGCGCTGCACAACGCAAGAACGGAAGAATGGACGCATGTACATTGTACTAACAACCACGGCAACAATCAAGTACACATTTCGGAAGATACTTGTACGATATTACAAGGAACACGTCAGCTTTCAACCCCTTAAGCCATTTCATGAAACGCTCATCACGTAAGTCATTAGGCATCATGCACGGCAAACCATGGTCGACGGCTATCTCACTTATACGTTTATCGTTAAATACCGTCTTGTCGTTCGATGTGACAACCCCACATACATCGATGGAAGCCTCATCCAGTAGTGTTTTCAACGTTGGCACAGGAAAATCGCCACTAGCAAATAGAACTACCCTTGTCTTCTCCATCTTCATATAGCAGCTTGAAATTCTCCATGAAACGGCACTCAATACCCTCATAGTTAAAATGGTAGTCAGGCTCATCCAACGGCATGCCTTTATACAGTTTATACACCAGCGCGTGGTACTGTAAGGGGACGCACATCAACCTGTCAGTCCCATTAACAATGTCATGCCTTACGTAGAACGGGCTTTTTCTGTCACCGGTTTCTTGTGAAACAATACTTCCGGAAGAGAGACTAAAAAGTGAGACTTTGACGTCAATATCCAAAGCATTACTAATATTCGTCTCTATCTCCCTTGGCAGTGACGAATCTGTGTTTCTGTCGACCTCGACAATAAATTCGTCGCTCATCATCGACACCAAGCCGCCTGACAAGTCGGGGTATAAATCCCGAAAGACCTTCCACATCTCGTTAACGAGCCACTTCTCGACAGTTATGTGGCGTTTGGGATTGAGTTTACCGAAGACCACCTGCCTAGTATACTTGCTCTCTGCTATGTAGTCCAAGTCAGTAAATTTCCGTATAAACTCTACGTAACTTGACGCATTTAGGACGATGTCAGGATTCACGAAGCGCAATGCTTGGAAATTAGCCTTCCTTAAGTCAACCCCAAGGAACGTCTTCCCGACATTGTCGCAATTGTACACGTTATTTGAGCTGACCGACGGTTTGCCAACCACACAAAACCTGTCCATGGACATATTGTTGAATCCATTATAAGCGGCGGAATTTGATATTGTCACGATTATACTGTCACGAATCTCATAGTAATAGTGCAGGAAAGCCTCGGCGTCACCACCGAAACTTTCGTCTATCATCTTCCACAACTTTTCCCATTTAGACATCGCGGAGAAATCCTTCTCATAGAGTTCGAGGAAATAGGGAAACCATTTGTCAGACAACATCGATATCGGTATATTCATGTCGCTGACAAACCGCTTGGCTAAATTAATGTTATGCCTAAAATAATCGCTCATAGCCAGAAGTCAATGTGGTCACACAGTTCCCTTTTCAAGTCCTCCTTATCCAAGGGGTACCTCTCACATAGCACATAGTAACACTCCTTAAGTGCCAACGTGACATCATCCTTGTCACGTATCACCCTATTCATGGACAATTCCCTGTCGAGGCGGTCATACCGTGTGGCGGAACCCGCCTCTATCAAACCATCAGCAACACTCATGCCTTAATTTGAAAGTCGTTTGATAACCTCACACACTCCTCCGGGGGCATATATTCAAAACTATCCTCGTCAAATGACAATTGCGCCCCCAGTTTTATTTCACCCTCCTCTGTCTCCGTCATGACGACAGTCCCAAGTTCCGGTTCCACGAACAACACGACATATGTCTTGCCGTCAACCACCTTCCTACCCAAGTACGGGTATGTACGCCAAATCTTCTCTTCCATCATTGATTGTGTTTTAAATTATTTTCTGCTGTTGTACTCGTTGTCCAAGTTGTCAACGGTGAAGTGAATACACTCCTATACGGTCGATATCCACCTTGCCTGTAAATCTCGGGCAATACACAGTTGCATATGCCACTTGCTGACGGATTATTAAGTGGGTTATTGGAACAATTCTTACACGGATCACCATCCCAATACACTGCTGCCCAATAATTCGACGTCTCTGCCCCGTCATCCTCTATTATTATCACTCTCCTCATTTGCTTCCCTCTGTCTCTTAATTTCGTCACTAAGAACCCTAGATACAACCTTGGCGTCTGCCATCTGGTAAGTCTCCTTCACCGTGGAAAGTATAGACCGCATGTCACGCATTGAAAGCACATACCCGTTACCGTTAACAGTGAGCCATGCCTTGATCGCCTTCAAAGTGCAATCCACCAACTCTTCCTCTGACGGTGAATTTGGTAACAACTCGTTCAGTATAGTCAACTCGTTCCTTTCGATATCGGCAAGATCCATCCTGCCAACCATCTCATATTGTGTTATGGATTCCTTGTGTGCCGAAACCATTTTCCTCATAACGGCTATTTGTTCACCATCGGACAACACCTTCGTATCCCTTCCGGGTTCTGTCGCCTTTTTCATGAACTCTGCCTTCACTAACTTAAGCACGGACAACCTATCCATCTCTTTTGAACGCATCGCGTCCATAATAAGTCTGTCGATGTCAATCATTTTACTACTCCGTCAATATTTGGTTTACTTTTCCTCAATATTCTCAACAATTTGCCCTTGGCAATGCCAGGTTCTGAAAATGCCACTTTCAAGGCATGGGCAAGGTATGTTTTCACCTCCTTACCAGGCTCCAATCCAAACGTCTTCATTATGTCATCGCCGTTGATTGGCAATTTATACCCGAACATATCATCGCCAACGGATATCATCCTCATGGTCTCATTGAGTACCCTCTCGCATTGACCGTCGATGCAGTATTCCGGCGCGTGGGCGTGATTATCAGCGTCAATTAGTGCCAACAGAGGAGTGAAGTACTTTCTGCCACATTCATACTGCAACTTCCTCAACGACTTCGCCTTAATCTTGTCGACGCGCCATTGCTTGCACCTCATGTGATTCCTGACAAGAAAACGCACATCAGCTATCACGTCATTAGGGTACTTGATAGTCCTCAATATATGGTCGCACATGACGGCAGATGCCTCCTCATGACCATAAAAATGCACGTTCCCATTTTCATCCACCGTCCTAGTCCTAACCTTGCCTATGTCGTGCAGTAGGGCGGCAAGGCGCAACGTAAGTTCCGGCACAGTATATCCATGTGGGAAACGGTACTTCGCCATATTCGACAAGACCGTCATCGTATGCTCCCACACTGTACCTGAATGGTACTTGTTCTGCCCCATCCCGAATGTGTCGCATAAAGACGGCATGACATACTCCATCGCCCCAAGTTCCCTCAACATCTCCAAGGGTTTCACTGGGTCGTCACACAATAGCATCTTGTCAAGCTCGTTGCGTATCCTCTCAACGGTTATTATGGAGAGCCTGTCAACGCACGACTTGGCGCCCCTGTATGTCTCGTCGTCAACATCCCAACCAAGCCTCCCGTGAAAGACACATAACCTCAATATCCTCAACGGGTCGTCACCATACACTATCTCCGGTGTTGATGTAACCCTCAACCTATGTTCGGTGATGTCAGCCTTGCCACGTCCTGTCGGGTCGATAATCCCGAATGTGTAGACATCCATGTAAAGGGCGTTTATCGTCAGGTCACGGCGCATGGCGTCCTCTTCCAACGTACCGTAACATGTTTCCGGATTTCTGCTATTCTCGTCGCGATAGCACTCCTTCCTCGTTTGAACGCACTCGATCTCCACATCCGGATGAGTCAATAGTCTGAACATCGCCGTTCCGTATGACGGGTAGGTGACTATTCCGCCACAAGTGTTGTTTCCGTCATGTATATACTGCGCCAATCTTATACCCCCATCAGGCAAGTCGACACAGATGTCTATATCCTTGATCTCACGACCAAGTATGCTATCCCTGACGCAACCTCCAACGGCATATACATGACCTTCAAAATCAGTCTTATCAACTATATATGATAAGCGATTTATCACCTCCCTAAATGTATCTTCAGTCATGATTGCAAAGATACATAAAAAAATCGGTTCAGCCAAAAAAAAATAGTTAAAAAAAACTAAAGAGAAGACAACCTTTGTTTTGCGAAATTAACGTAATCGCCATATATCTCACTCCCTATGTATTTCAGTCCCTTACCCATACGTAGACAAGCCACTGCCGTCGTGCCCGTGCCGATGAAAGGATCATACACAACGCTACCTTCCGGTGCGTATACCCCAAGCAGCCATTGGCACAATTCAGTGGAATACGTAGCTTTATGTATCCGGCATGAACCGTCATTGTTGGCTGCGCTCACGAAATTGCATATATTCTCATAGTTCCTCTGATTGGTGCGCTTACTGTACGACACGACCTTCTTGTTCGTCGTGAACGTATCGTATTCATCCTTACGCACGAAAACAAAGATATCCTCGCATATCCTCGTCAGTTTGTTCGGCGATGCTGTATTTGGAACGGCATTACGCTTTTTCCACACAATGTGATCGGCAACCGTGAACGGTGTCTGTCGCTGTATGTCGGATATGAGGTTCCAAAAACTCTCGTGGGTGTTCTTACCATAAGACATGTTATACAACACAACACCGTTATCACGTAGCACCGTATCAAAATTCCGGAATAACCTTAATGTCCATTCAGTGTACTCCTTGTCACTCTTCATGTCATTAAAGTCGACATAACGGACAGTGTACCTTCCCTTTGACGTGTCGTTTACAAAATCACAGTTACTCCTCGCCGTGTTGTATGGAGGCGAGGTCAATACCAAGTCAACCTTCATGCCTTCATCCGCCATGCGACCCATGGTATCGAAACAATCCTCGTTATATATGCTATTTAATTCCATTTTTTTTTTTCAAAGGCATTGTATGGTTTTATTGCTTCTTCTTCCTTATTCATTTTATTTGGGTCAACTTCTATATCATTACCTTTGCAAAGGTACGAAAACATGAGGATATGGGCAAGAAAAAATAGTTAAAAAAGCTTGTGAACAACAAATGCAGCCTTTTACAGACTGCATTATATTTGTTTAATCCTGATTCGTAACCACTTGATATTTATTGAGAAAATACATGTATCATGAACAAGAGACGTATAAAACTAACAGAATCAGACCTTCATAGAATTGTGAAAGAATCAGTAAAAAGAGTGTTACGTGAAAGCGGTGATGATACGCGTAAGCAGGAGGTTGAGGAATATGTCGCCGATAACGGCGGTGAAATACAGGAATGGCTTTCTGACAATTATTTTTATGACACACATGGATGTAATGGCTCAATCTTTGGAAGTGAGGACGAGGCAGAGGAGTCTATCATGAAAGGCGAAGATCATCAGAATGCTCTTGATATGCTTGACGGTTTAATAGATGATGATGAGATGGTCAAATTCCTGAGAAGCTGTGGCGTTGACATACTTCACGCGAAGCGCATGGTCAAATATGACATGAGGGAAGACATGATTGAGCCAATCCTCAATGCTTGCGGCGCCAAATTCTTCCTTTCCGGTTATTCAGGCGAAGTCCACGAATTAAGCGACGGAACGCTTTTGTATTATTAAGGGTGATTAACTGTTAACACATATTCTGATAAAATCTAATAAAAATATTATTGATTTTATGGCAAAAATCGTTATTTTTTAAAAGTTAAAGATATTTATATATGAATAGTAAAATAAATAATACGAAAAAAGCATTACAGAATATGCAGTTAAAGGTTGTTGATGTAACAAAGACAAATTACACTCCCAGCATGTGGAACACATCACGATAGAGACCTAAATGCTGCAATGAATATCCTAATGGAAGGTGAGAGAATAATGGGGAACAAAGTTCCCAATTTAATAAATCAAATAGGTAGCCGTACTACCGAATTTACGCTTGTGGAGAAACCAACTACCGAAAGGTGGCAACACAGAAATGTGTTGACCGTGGATGACCGAACTTTATGTTCCTAAAAAGCAGTGTTTCGTTGAAACAAGAAATAAAATATGATAAAGTTAGATTTTATCAGAATTTTATATACGGCAATAATAGGTGACTATAATCTCTTTTAGGGCGAATCTCTCCGATTCGCCTTTCTTGTGTCATCTGGTATGACATTGCCTAAACAGTAACGTTTGACAGCCCTATCAATTCCTTCACGAACATCTTCGGGAATTGCCGCCTCATAATCTTCATCAGTCCAATCATCTTGGTTGAGGGGAAATAGCCTTTTAACTTGGTTTCTATTTTTTCTACCTTTCATATCTTTTTAATGGAACAATAATTACCTAGCAAAACCTATACGTTTCCGGTTATCCTCCCCACCATTGTCTTCCCTATTGAATATGTCGGCCAATGCCATAGGGGAGTTGTTTCCGGGTAAGAATTTCGACACTTTTTCGGCTGACAGCAAATCGAACCTGTACCTCAACGACAAGCGCCCCTTCCTCAACAACGCATCGTCGACCTTGCTGTCGTCACAATTATACGTACAGATAAACTTCAAACGTATAGTGTCACCGAGAAAACCGTCTGTCAGATTCAACATGGTGTTCATTGCGTCGTTCTGTCCGTCACTTGAACGGGAACGCAGTATCTTCTCGCAATCCTCGAATATAAAGACAGAACCCTTACTGTCCATCAACGTGCTAACGACAGATTCACTGCTAACATTCCCAAGAAGAGACGCATCTGCATATATGAAGTCCATGTCGTCTGATAACTCATTTATCAACCTCTTTATAAGGGTCGTCTTACCAGTCCCCGGTTTGCCAGAAAACATGAGCAACGCAGGCTTGTCTGACTTGAGTATATCGACTATCCTGCCATAAGGCAAATCGTCGTTATAACAATCAAGGAAATTAGAATCTTCATATACCTTGTCAAAGGTAAACTTCCTCTTTAAGAGGTTGCCATCGGAATCAGAATAAAGATACCAATACGTGTTCTTCTCGTGTTTCTTAATGATGTATTTAGGGTCAATGAACGACATGACTGTATCGCAAATGTCATCGCATGACACACTATCCACCGCATATACCCTTAATGTCATCACGTGCATGACTTGTCCGGTAGTGACGAATGAACTGATAACGCACATGCCATATCTCGCGGGATATACCATGTATAAGTTGGTTTCGTTATTAGGCTCATTGAAGAAAAAGTCTATTCCCATCCTTTCCTTCAATTCAAAAAACGGTATGCAATGTTCTTCAATTAGTCTGTTTGTCGCACAATGGATATCCTCTGTGCTTGTCATGTCAACCCACACAAGTCCTTCCTTGTCATTTGACCCCATTCTACGGATTACCGACGGGAATTTACCATACAACATTTCGTATATGACGCTAAAGTCATAATCGTACACATCGTTGCCTCTTTCGAACTGGTTTAAACGGACTTTATGCAACAGTCTAAACAGTTCTTCTTCTTTATCTTTATCTTTCGTCATCATACATACTAAACTATTAAAAAAGGAGTGACCATGTTTCACAACATAACCACTCCCATAACCTCCTAAAAAACATAAAAACAAATAAAAACAAATAAAAATATGAAAAAAACTTGTCGTAGGAGATAGATTCGAACTACCACAAAGCATACACTGTCCTCGGCTTATGAGACCGCCGTTTTACCTGTTAAACTATCCTACGATAACCGCAAAATTAAAAAGCGCAGAGAAAATTGCATCGGGACGAAAAATCGACATGATGGAATCGAACCACCGACTGAATGTACCAAAAACATTTATTCTAACCAGCTGAACTAAAATCGAAGTAACCCAACGTCTCACTACTGCGCATTGTGTTGACGGATGGAACCGTCATAGATTTTCGGAGAAAAATGTCAGGGGTGAAGATTGTGACTAAAATGCGATAATCGAAGTAACCCCCAACTCACTACCGAAATATTGTGCAAAAGTATATAATCACTTAATTAAATATGTAAAAGAACAAATTTATACGTATGTCGTTGTATC
>JAGCWQ010000206.1 GCA_017961765.1 Paludibacteraceae bacterium
AAGGACAGTCATAAATTCGAACGAAGAAGTGCTTGCCGGCATCACCGAGCCCGCAACAAAGCCCTGTCCAAAACATTTCCACATATCCGATGTGCTTTGAATATAGCCAGACTCGTTGTTGCAATAGACATTCACCAAGCCATTTATCGTTCCTGGAGTAGGACTAAGTACCGTTGCCGCAATCGCCTGCCACCAAGCCACCTTCTCCCCCGTCGGGTCAGTATATAACATCGGATTCTGCAGGCAATAAGCATAGCGGTTGTAGTTTTGCCAGTTGGTCGGGTCTTGGATGTACGGATCTGGAGAGAGGAATTGACAGAGGGTCGGGTCATACAACCTTCCGTTCATGTCAATCATGTCCATCTCAGGCACATGCTCGTGCATGCAGTAGCCACGTGAGAAGCGTGGTTTCGCACCGACACTCTGCAACCAGTTGTCTGCGTTGCGTCTCCGTCCGAACAGGTCGTAGGAGTAGCGTTCCACCTTGCCGCTTGCCGTATGCATCGTCGCCATCAGGCTCCCCTGACGGTCGGTCGCTGCCGCAAAGAGCGAGTCCTTGCCCGCATTCTTCACATAGATGGCAGCCAAACCATTTCCACCGTAAATATAATGAACTTCCCGCTTCTTTCCAAGGGAATCGAGGGTTAAATCGTAATCGTCCGTATAATAGCGGGTGCGAAGGACTTTGTCGCCTCGACTGAGAACCGTTTTAAAACGTTGACGGTCAGTGCCGTAACTGTACGTATAGGTCAAACCTGCATCGGTCACCTTCTTCGCCTTCCAAAGTGTGGAGTTGAAGGAGACTTTGCGCTCGCCGTGAGGAGCAAAATTGGAGTTATATGTAACTTGGGAAATCTGGTGCGGTGTCGCCCCGTTTGTTCCATAAACAATGCTCCAACGAGAGTCGTAGGTGCCGATGATGTTTCCTTGGTTGTCATAGGAGAAGTATCCTCCCGTTCCCGTCACACGGTTGTCGACGTTCACCGTTCGAAGGGCATTGCCATCGTAATTGATTTGCTCGTAGTTTCCCGTAAGCAAATCCTTGCGAAGGACAGGAGCTAAGGCACCACCCTCCTCGTCATCCTCTCTGTAGTCGTAGGCGAGACTCATCAGACCAGTGTTGCCCTTGTATGCGGTCTCGCTCCATACCTTGCCTGCCTCGTCGTAGATGCGGGTGCGGACTACGGAGCCACAGACGGCATCTTTAGTCAGCGCCCCCGTCTTGTCAAGCTCCTTCCACTGCCAAAGAAGGGTCTCACCGTTCTTGACGGCAGTTAGGTTGCCATGACAGCAAGAAATGATTGTATTCTTTTTTACATAAAAAATCAAACTCCTATTTTTTCTTTAACTTATTTTGTCTTTTGTTTATTTTTTTTACAATTTCCTCTTTGGGATAAACAAATTTACTCCAACATACAATAACAGCATCATAGCCTCCAACCTCCACTTTTTGTTCTCCTTCAAAAATATATAAATGAGAAGAAATTGTTGTCTTTCCGCTATAATATCTCTCTCTTTCTTCTTTAAAATAATGACATTTGCTGCATATTCCACCTCCGATGAATCCAATCTTTTTCTTCGAAAAATTAAAGTTTAACAAACTATCTTTGAATACAACATTGAAATAGTCACTTTCGTAGTTATTCAATACTAAAGAATCATTGACCCCCATTTTATCAATCTGATTTAGAATGTTAGTAGGAATTTCATCGAAACTTCTAATTTGGGCTGAAATATTCACCCCAATCAACATAAAGAATATTATAATACTATTTTTCATGATTATTTAATTGTTATGCATTTGACAAAAATAAGGGCTTGCATAAATTCCAATTTGCCGAATTTGTAATTGAGTGCTTAGTAGATATGGATGAAATGCATACATAGTCGGAACTCCAGCAGACCAAAGTGCTCTTGTGGTATGCCCCACACAACTATTGAGCATCAAATCCCAACGTTTTATGTTTGAGGAATAATTTAAAAGGGCTTCAGTACTAACATTGTGCAGTCTTACCTTCCATGTTCCTTTTTTCCAAAAGTATGAACTCCAATCTGTATCGGCAGGTTTAATGGAATTTTTCCACGTTTTTATTAGACTCTTAATAAACCCCCTCAATGTTTTTGACGAGTTTATAATTTTTTCCACCTTACCTTCTGGTCCTACAGATACTATTGATTCCCCTTTTTCATCTGTAATAGAACTATGGCTCCACCATTCATCATTATGGGTACTTTTAGAGTTCACGACAATGTCTTGTCCTCCACCTTTAATGGCGGCAACAACATCACTCAAATTTGCCATCGCTCCGAATCCATACCCGATATTCTCCATTGTCGAGTTCCCACTTTTCCCGATGTAACCAAACTCATTGTTGAGGAAATTATAGGAACAAGCCCCGAAACTAATGGAAACATTCGCATATTTTCCCTCCGTGTATAGCGTGGTTCCCACGGAATTAACAAAAGAACCGACAGCTATTCCAACTGTATTGGCAAACGGCATACCCGAAGCTGCCACACAGCCACCCACGGCACCACTAATAGCACCAACCACAGCACCTCCTGCCATATATCCCCACGTCTGACCTGCACTGTAATTCCATTTCGTAGGATTCATCTGACCGTCATTAGCCAAGGTTCCTCCCATATAAGCTCCCACGACTGCCCCAATTATCACCGCAGCCCAGACAAACTCTCCACTCGGATCCGTGTACAGCATCGGATTCTGCATGCAGTAGCCGTAGCGGTTGTAGTTCTGCCAGTTGGTCGGGTCTTGGATGTACGGGTCTGGAGAGAGGAACTGACAGAGAGTCGGGTCATACAAACGTCCGTTCATGTCAATCATGTCCATCTCAGGCACATGCTCGTGCATGCAGTAGCCACGTGAGAAGCGTGGTTCCGCACTGACACTCTGCAACCAGTTGTCTGCGTTGCGTCTCCGTCCGAACGGGTCGTAGGAGTAGCGTTCCACCTTGCCGCTTGCCGTGTGTATCGTCGCCATCAGGCTCCCCTGACGGTCGGTCGCCGCCGCAAAGAGTGAGTCCTTGCCCGCATTCTTCACATAGATGGCAGCCAAACCATTTCCACCGTAAATATAATGAACTTCCCGCTTTTTCCCAAGGGAATCGAGGGTCAATTCGTAATCGCCTGCATAATAACGTGTACGCAGGACTTTGCTTCCCCGTTTGAGAGTTGTCTTGAAACGTTGTTTGTCTGTGCCGTACTCGTATTCATAGGTCAAGCCCGCTTCTGTTACCTTTTTTGCCTTCCAAAGTGTGGAATTGAAGGAAATTTTGCGCTCTCCATGAGGGGCAAAGCGACCTTCATAGGAGACCATGGAAAGTTGGTGAGGAGTCGCCCCCTCCATGCCATAGGCTATTCGATACCAACGGTGATCATAAGTGCCGATAAGGTTACCTTGGGTATCGTAGGAGTAATCCCCTTGCATCCCCGACCTTGGATTGGAGACAGACAAGGAGGCTATCCGATTGTCTGAATAGCCAATCCGCTCGCTACAACGGCTAATCAAATCCTGTCGACGGACAGGAGCCAACGCACCACCGTTACTGCTTTCATCTCCGTTTTCATAGTCATAAACGAGGTTCATCAGCGCAACATTACCCTTGTAGGCGGTCTCGTTCCACACTTTGCCCGCATCGTCATACTCACGTGTTCGAACTACAGAACCACAGACGGCATCCTTGGTCAAACGACCCATTTTGTCAAGCTCCGTCCACTGCCAAAGGGTAGTCTCCCCATTCTTGACAGCAGTCAAGTTGCCATAGTCGTCATAGACATTGGTCACGGCATAGCCCGACGGATAGGTCACCTTGGTAGCACCACCGTAGTTTTTCGCATAGGCATACTTGGTCGTGAACGATTTGTCAGGCAAACTCTCCACGCATTTCGTAATACGCCCGAACTTGTCGTAGGTATAGGTCTTCTTGCATTCAGTGATGTGGTTGACCTCCTCCACGAGACGATTGGAGGTGTCGTAGGTGTAATGGACTTGCCACTCGGGTCCCTCGATGGAAACCATACGACCTTCCTCGTCGTACCTGGTATAGGTACGTTCTTTGGGCGATACCTTCTTTTGCCATATCGAGATTTCACGTCCATAGGAGTCATACTCCCAAACGGTTTCGCCCGCATCGGGATCAACCAATTTTGTGCGGTTGCCAGCAACATCATACGTCATCGTAACCGCCTTTCCGTCTTGAGGAGTGGACTTTTTTAGCAAACCGGAAGGATAATACTCGAAGGAGACGCTTCGCCCGTTCTCCGTGCTCTTTATCAGTTGTCCTGCCGCATTGTACTCCAACACCTTGATGCCTGTTGGCGACGTGATAGTTGTCTTTAATCCGTTGTAGGCGTAGGTTGTCTTGCCTCCAGCTTCGTCAGCTTCGGTAATCCTTCCATATGTGTCATATCTATAGTAGTCCAACACGGCTTCTGGAAAAAATGTTCCCTGAGATGTGGCAACTGGACTTGATATGTCAACTATAGAACGGCGGTAAGGCCGTCCGTGGAAATCATAGTCGATTTGCTGATCCCTCCATACACCATCCATGGCAAGGGTGCTGACAAACTGCTTCTTTCCGTTCTTATAGCATTCTTGAACAGTCGGCTCTCCAGGACATCGCCGCTCAATATAGTATTGGCACTGATTCCGGCTACGACCTGCTCCATAGACTATCGTAATGGTCTCTTCTCGCCCATCAGGATGTTTTCTACTCAAACAATGGTTGAAACCGTCATAGGCGATGAAATTGGTTGTCTGAGAGATAGCCCCCGCCGTGACAACTTTCTTAGAGGGACGACAATACTTCTCGTCATTGGTGATGGTGGTTTTTGTGCCATCTTGTTCCACAAGGGAAGCGAGGAATCGTCCCGAAGTAGTGTATGTAAATGTTGTCGTCTGCGGTTCACAGTCGTTCGCCTCCGTTTTGAGGGAGGTCAAGTTGCCGAAACTGTCATAGGTGTGTGTCTCGGTAACGGCCAATGCTGTTCCCGAATTCTCCACGCTCTTTGCGATGGCGAAATTGTCGTCGTACTCATAGGTTGTCGTCCGAGTGTAGTTTCCTCCTGAGTTACTCTTCTTCACGACCTTTTTCTTTGGAAGGCAAGTGTTATAGGTGTCGTCCGACTGGAAATCTGACAATGTGGTGATTTCTTTCACATTCGCCCCATAATCCACAGTGGTTGTCGCTGGAACATTGTAGGAATTGTAGTTGGCAAATGTACTTGTCTTCAGCGTCCCTCGTAAATTATCCCGCTCCTCAATCTTTGTCGTCCGCAGTTGAAACTTCCGTCCAGATGCGACCACTTTATTTGTGAATGTGGTTGATTTGACCACTTCCGTCCCCTTAAGAAGAACGGTTCGATAAAGATTCAAGAAAGTCGGAGATTCATTTAACCGTGACTCGGTACGGGTTGTCAGACCCAAACTGGTGGCAGTGGTCGCCGCAAAGCCAAGAAAGCCCTTGCCCGTAGTCTCATATAACGCATCTTCATAGGTGTAAGTGGTCGTTTTACCTCCAATATCCACACTGGAGACCACCTGCATGGGAGCCAAGAAACTTTCCACGTTGGCACAGGTGGCCATGCCTGTCCGTTTATAGACGGTAGGCGACATAAGAGTGCTATACGTTATTTTCGTTAACTTGGTCGGAGTCTGCACGGAAGAGACCACTTCGTTTGTGACAGGAGAAGTGGTGGAAACGATGAAGAATCTGCTTGGGCCTCCATTATTCAACGAAGGGGCTTCTGCAGAGAGCAGGTCTGCACGTCCGTCCCCATCAAAGTCCCCTACCATCACTTGACCTTGGAAAATCATATTCTCCTCCAAACTCGATTTTTTCGAAACAAACGTCTGATAATATCCATGGTCATTCCAAGCAACTTGGAGGCCGTTGTTTTTGTATGAGACGATATCAGACCTGCCATCCTTGTCGTAATCAAGCACAACCTCGAAATCCCCAGTGGACTTTCCACAAGATATCGGAGACGTTCTCCGAACGAAAGAAAAATCTCCCGAACCTTCCATGATAAAATCTCCATCCACATGGCACATATAGAAATCCAACTTTCCATCTCCATTGAAATCTCCCGGATTGATGCCGACATGTTTCCCGTAGCAGGCCTTCACTTCCGACTCAACCTCAGACGTGTTATTGGGAAATGCATTTTTGAACGTCACGCTCTTTTCCCCTGCAGTAGTGTTTTTGTAAACCCAATAGCCATTTGCCGTCAGAATCATAATGTCCAAATTTCCGTCCACATTCAGATCCGAAGCAAAAAGTTTTTTCGGCTTTCCAGAAAGAGGAACTTTATAGACCGTTTTCTTCAAGGTTACGGGAGATCCACTGAACAAATCCGACCTCTCTTCTCCCAAGAAAACCGTCAAAGGATACTTACCATCCCTATCCTTCACAACTTCCAAAATAACAATGTCATCATAGCCGTCTCGATTAAAGTCACCTATTGAACAAAGGGGGCGTTCGCCCTTATGAGATGCAGGCAAGGACATCAATTCAAAATCCTTTGTTTTGTTCATGTCATACAAATGGAGGTAGGGTACGTCAACATGATTCTTCTGAAGGATTGAAAAGAATTGGCATTCCTTCTTTTGCGAAAAACGGCAAGAGAAAGCAGGATAGACAATGTCTCCAAGGCCATAGGCAATAGAAGATCCTTCAACATATTTCAATGTTCCCTTGTCATTGTGATAGCGTGAGATTCTATTCCATTCATTGCCATTGTATTTGTAATAGCAGACAAGATCCGTATAACCGTCATTGTCGTAGTCCACAGGCATCCATATTTTATCTCGGGAATATGAATTTTCCAATGATAACTGAGGCGACCAAATATTTCTTTCGTTCAACTTCTTTTCGATCGTTGCCCAATTCACTTTGATGTCTTGGTAGAAATCGCCATTGTTACCATAGATACGCACTGCTTCCAACAAGTCCCGTCTTGTATAGTTGGGGTAATAAAGCAACTGGTACTTTCTGTAGGAGGTTGTCTTCGACGTGATAGTGATGAAGTCGAGAAGGTTGGAGAATTGCTTTGCGAATCCACCCACATAATAGTTCGTAACGAGATTCTTTTTATAGGAAAAGGAGATTATACAGCTATGAGCCGTACCCATCGTTCTATTGCCTCCATAGGCTATTTTCTTTAGTAACACCTCCTGAATATTTTTCCCTGATACCGTTGTCTCATAAGTATAAGTCATGTAGTTGCCGTAACGGTCGCTGACCTCTGTCAAATACCAGCCGAGATTTCCTTTGTAATAGGTGGCTCCTGTCTTCAATTGAGAATAGAGCATCTTCCTTCCATTAGTATCATAGACTGTAAAACAGAAATTTCCATCCGTTCCTTCCCGTATGATTCGATTTAATCCGTCGTTCTCTGTTCGGAACTCAACATGTCGGTCGTCTATCTCCTTCACCTTCACGAGTCGTTGTCCATCCAAGGTGAGGTGGTCTCCCGACAAATCGCTGTTCAGAGGCTTTGAAATCTTGTCATAGTAGATGTTCGGACAAGTCTTCGTTATGACGGACGATCCGGACACGTTCCAACCCCAACCAGCTATGCCTTGACCGCTTTGGCTGTTGTAGGAAAGGGATACGGAGGGTTCCATCCCGTTTACACCGGGCGGACACTCCACCGCTATCGTATAGGTCGCCGCACCCGATGGCGACAAGGAAAATCCACTTTGGGGTTCGCCGACGACCTCTCCCGCCGTGGCTCCAAGGATGCCTGCCGACAGGAATAGTGCAGCCATCAATATCTTCTTCATTCTCATGCTTTTCATCAATGATATTTTATGGTTGATCTTCATTTCTTCTGTATTTTAAATGGATAGGATGCCCCATCCTTTTCGACATGGAGCACGTATGATCCCGACTGCATGCCTGACATATCCACTTGTTCCTCGTCAGTATCAATTAATTCACCGACCGCCACGACCATACCCGAAGTGTTTTGCAATGTGTAGCGGCAGCCCGAATAGGCAGGTTCCGTCATCCGTACATAGAGGATTGTCTTGACAGGGTTGGGTCTAGTCAAGACGTATTCGCTTAATGGAAGCAAATCGCTGTTTTCTGCATCCATTCCAAAATTTTCGTCTTCCGATTCCGAATTTTCCAAAACTCTCACATCATAGGACATTGTCAATGTGTAGGTGTCATCCTCCTCACC
>JAGCWQ010000025.1 GCA_017961765.1 Paludibacteraceae bacterium
ATTTTCCGAATTCTTAACAAGCAGTGGAATCGACTCCTTTCTTTTGAAATGCGGGGCTAATCGTTGTGTCGTGTCTTCGACACGGCTCGTTCCGACTACGCAAAAATAGCACTTCGGGGAATGGATTTTCCGAATTCTTAACAAAGGAATCGATTCCTTTCTTTTGAAATGCGGGGCTATCGTTGTGTCGTGTCTTCGACACGGGAATAACTACGCTAAGAGTCTGCACTTTATGAATGGGGAAATGCTGTTGCGAGCCGTGTCGGGTTTCCGACACGGCTCGCAACAGTTCTCTATCCTGACGACGTAAAGAGTCGCCAATCTAAGGATGAGATTTACTAATTCTTAATTTTCTTCTGAGACATCCTCTATTTTATTCACCTTGCCCATGAAGAGCAACATACCGGTAGTCTTCTCCCGGATGACGAAACCGAAAGGACGATTGACATTCATTGTCTTTTGTTGAAAAGCCGCACCTCCAGCAACTACCACAACGGTTGTGACAGCAGCAGCTTCCGTTCCATCCTCATCCACACTGACATAAGCATCTTGGACGATATCCGAAACTTGAATTATCGGCCTTGCTGGAGGAGGTGTCACCGCATGGTAATACTCCGAATAAATATCACGAATGCCCAAAGCTTGCAACGGAAGATTAAGCGACAACGAATTTTTAATCTTGAATTTCGGCATATTCAATTCAACCCTTTCCCTCTCCAAAGAGACGTTTGTCCAATTGATCGAGTCGAAAACCTCATTCAAATCCTTTCCCTCCTTAGGGAGCAGAACCAACATGCTATAAGTACCCTCTCCACCATTCGAAAGCGTACCGCCTTGCGAAGTCGAACTACCACCACCCCAATTGTAGTCAACTTGATTAAGATTCGATTGCGCACCGTCTTGCGAGGTTGGCCTACCATAGATGAGTTCTATCATCTCGTAGTCATCCGTCTCCTTATAAGGGCGGATTTCGGTTGTTCTCATCATATCCACCGTTTGTTTCTCATTATCTTTGGCCAAGAAAAAACCAGGATAGGTTCTGTCGAACGGTCTATTCCATTTTCCCTTGAAACAAGCTGCATTGTTTATCACCAAAACAGTCAAGTCATTAATATCGGCACTGAGTTCGTTGATGAGGCTGTCCGTCATAATAGAAGCCCATTTGTTGATGGTATCCTTCGCCTCCTTCAGATGACCCTCAAAATCCAGTTTTCGAACCGTGGTGTAGTAATTGCTCCTGACATTGGTAAGAAACGGCTCCAACGCATAGCACTCCTCATGTACCCAAAGCGCATTGGCTAGCTTGAAGGTAATGCTGTCACGAGGCGACAGAAGCGACAAAAGCACGTTATTGTAGTAACGGTTGGTATTGTCCATCCTTTCAGTGACACTTCCCTCCTTGAATCCCAAAAGTTCGGTTATCTCCGAAGTTCCCTTAGGCTCCGCTCCGTTGGCACACATGGCCAATGCGAATTGCAAACTAATCGGAGAGAAGAAAATATTGGGTCCCTTCTTGTTCTCTAACCTCGAAAAGCAATCCTGAGAGAATCGGTTTCCCGCCTCAACATATTCGTTACCCTGAGAGGTGGAAGTCAACAATATCGGCTGATTCAAGACTGGCGGGAGTGTCCACGAATCCAAATTGTCTGGACTCTGTTGCAGGGAGGAAAACCCAAAACTGACACTATCGACCTCACTGACATTAAAGGTCTGGACATTTCCGTCTTTCAGCCACACCGACATAATCCGGGGCGACTCGGCAAGCACCGTCACGGAGATAACCAACGAGGCAAAACCCGCCACTACACTTTTGATTTTTTTCATGATACCGTCCTCCTTTTTTAGAAAAAAAACTCCACTCGAATCCCTTTTGACACGCCATATAAGGCTCAAAATAGAGTTCTATATGAACTTTTTACGAAAACCGAGCAGAAAATCAATGTTTAATGATTCAACAAACTATAATCTTATAAAAATTCCTAACGCCACAAATATAAACTTTAATTCAACATTCTCAAAACAATTTCAACGAAACAATTGGAAAATTTACCTACCATGCAAGAAACCTACAAGTATTTACTATTTAACCTTTTACGAAACACTATGGACCAAAGAGGGAACACCCCTCCTTTATCAACTTCCACCAAATACAGTCAGCACATGAAAATTCTCAAAAAAAAGAGAGAAACTATTTGCCACATTCCGAAAAAGTGCCTATCTTTGCACCGCAATTGAGAAAAACAATGGCTCCGTAGCTCAACTGAATAGAGCATTTGACTACGGATCAAAAGGTTACAGGTTTGAATCCTGTCGGAGTCACAAAGCACCAAGCAATTGGTGCTTTTTTGTTTCCCTAAGTTGAAGCATGGGCTTTCTTAGTTACGTCTCTCAGAAACGGATGGAAGGACTCGAAAACAACACCTACCGGGCCGAATAGACGACACATTCTATGCCCCATCACATATTCCATTGACGAAAGGCCAAGAAAACGACATAAGGAAGGAAAAATTCGGCATAATCATTCGTCATTATACATGATTCATAAATACCTTTGCAGAGTCGTTTGAAAAGAACGATTTTTCCCAATCGATCAAAGGTTCTGCGATTGACGAAAATAATTCATTAGGACCTCCTATAATTTGCATAGACATGTTTAAAAAATTACTAATACTTTTCCTATTACAGTGTGCAATCACCACGACTTTTGCAACTAATTATCTGACATTTACGGCGGAAGAAGAAGGTTCCTCGTTTGGAATTGAAAACCATGGTGATAATAACCCAGACGTGCAATACTCTTTAGACGATGGAGAGACTTGGACTCAACTATTAAATGAGGAAATGGTCACGTTGGGTCATAAAGGAGACAAAGCATTGTTGAAAGGAGAAAATCCTGATGGATTTGACCAAAATGATGTTTATTATACAAAATTCCAAATGAGAGGAACAATAGCTGCTAGTGGAAGTGTTATGAGCTTGATTGATGGAATAGGAGAAAGCGTTATCATACCTAATGAATCTTGTTTTTATAGGTTGTTTTCTGGCTGTACTAGCCTTACACAAGCACCAGAATTGCCTGCAACCACATTAACGTATAAATGTTATTATAATATGTTTGTAAACTGTTCAAATCTAACAGAAGCACCAGACCTTCCTGCAACTACACTAGCTAAAATGTGCTACGATGAAATGTTTAGGAATTGTAGCAGCCTTACTCAAGCGCCAGAATTGCCTGCAACTGTTCTAGCATACAGTTGCTACTCACGAATGTTTTCCGGATGTACTAGCCTTACTCAAGCGCCAGAATTGCCTGCAACCACGCTAAGTTACGGATGTTATAGTGAGATGTTTGAGAATTGCACCAATTTGACGCAAGCACCTCAGTTGCCAGCAATCACACTTGCAGATTATTGTTATAGTGCCATGTTTAAGAATTGTACCAGTTTGACACAAGCACCAGAATTACCATCCACAAACATGACTTGGTGCTGCTACCGCCGCATGTTTGAAGGCTGTACTAACCTAACCAAAGCTCCCGTATTGCACGGAACCGTAATATATGCCGATTTTGCTGCTTACATGTTTAAGGGTTGTAAGAGCCTTTCTGAAATATCTATATCTTTCAGCCAATGGTATGGTATTGGAGCAACAGGTTTACAGTATGACGGAACAGAAAATTGGGTTTCAGGAGTTGCCCCTACAGGCACCTTCATCTGTCCCAAAGAGTTGCCTGAAGAATATGGAGATAGCAAGATTCCTGAGGGTTGGAAAATAGAATACAAAGAGGCAGGAATTGAAGAAACCGCATCCTCCCCTTCATGGTCTGTCCGCACTTCAGATCTCATCCTCTTCGTCTCTGGTGCAAAAGCAGACATTGAAGTGTACGATTCCACAGGAAAACTCGTGGCAAGAAGAAACGGTGGTGAAGATGTTCAAGTGGAATTGCCTCAAAAAGGAGTCTTCTTCGTCAAAGTCGGAAAGGAATGCCGAAAGGTGGAATTGTAAGATTAATAATCGGAGGTGGAATTCGTGGAATGAGATACCACATCACCACCGAAAAGTTGAAAGAGACAAAAGCCCTGCATTTGAAATGTGGGGCTTTTTCATACTTCATAAACATGAAATCCCCTATTTTTTAATCATTTTCATCAAAATATACCATTTATTGCTAACTTTGTAAAAAGCACAATAAAAAAATTCATTACATAAAGAGAAATCTCAGATGAAAACAGCCCACATTTTTGTAAGCCTATCACTATCAGCCATGGTGCTTACTACCCAAGTACAAGCGTCCGATTTGTCAGAGTATGAACAGAAGCAAATGAAGCAAGCCATCGAGTATTGCGACAACGGCGACCTCGACAAATCCATCGAAATTTACAACAAATTGCTGGCCAACAACCCCAAGAATTATTTGATCAACTACGAATTGGCCTACGCCAAGTCCATGAAGAAGGAATATGACGAGGCCATAAAAATAACCAAGAAGATAGAAAAAGACCCCAACGCAGAAGACCAACTTTTCCAACTACAAGGCAACGCCTACGACTACCTCGGGAAGCGGAAGTATGCCGTTGCCAGCTACGACAAAGGGTTGAAAAGATTCCCCAACTCAGGCATCCTCTACATGGAGAAAGGAAACATCCGTTACATGGAAAAGGATTACGACGAAGCTATCAAACTATACGAGAAAGCCATGGAGGTTCAACCCACCTACCCGTCTCCCTACTTCCGTACAAGTGCCCTCTTCATAAATTCGACAGAACCAATCTGGGGACTCATTTACGGTGAGACCTATCTTATCCTTGAAAAAGGAGCCAGAAACAAAGCCCTCCAAAAAGCAATGGTGGAAAGGATCAACGAAGCCTTTAAAATAGAGGGAGACACCGCGTTTCACATATCCCTCACCAAGAGAAATGACATCGGCATGCATGGACTAAAACTGCTCATACCGTTCGAAATCAGATATGAAACGGCAGCCTCCAACTCAAAAGCCGTACAAGAAATGGTAGTAAGCAAAAGAGACAGCATCACACTCTCCGATATAATCGGAATAAGAGAAGCTATTGCCAACACCTACAAAGAAAAATGGGAAGAAGAATATCCCAACTACTTGCTGGACTACCAGAAGCAGTTGATCGACGGTGGCTACTTCGAGGCATTCTCCATGGAGTTGTTCAAAGACGCCTACGAAAATGAATACAAAGAATACATCGCAAAAGAAGATAATCGAAAAATTCTGGAAGCCCTTCACACTTGGATGATACAACATCCATTTGAACCCAACGCAAACAAACCTATCAAACGAATAAACAATCCATTAAAATGAAAAAGACTTTAATTCTCATCACATTGGTGCTAAGCACCTTGACAGGATACGCAAAACCAAATTTTGAGATTCCTGAAATAAAAAAATACGAAAGCGCCGAAGATTGCCGTAAAGACAACGACATCGCCCTCAAGACAGCCCAATACTACTTGTCCGCCCAACTTCCCGAAGAGGCTTATTGGACACTTTCCGCCGCACAATACATCATGACATGGATCGAAGCCTCCGACGATATTACAGTTTATATAGACAAAAAGAGGGGCCTCTATCTTAAATGCGAAAGCACAGACATAGCGAGCCAACTCGCCGTAGCCTACCTTGCAGGATGTACCATTTACTGCCTGGAAAACAAGCAAAAGGAACACGACTTCAACATGCACTATTTCGCAGTGAGTAAAATGATGACTTACTACGAAAAGAACAGGGAAAAGACAGGAAGAGACAAAATCATGGACGGCTATTTAAAAGATTTCAAAAAGGGAAAATTGAAAGCAAAAGAGGAAAAGAAATTCAAAACGAAAGATTGATTTCTAAAGGCATTCACATAGAGAGATGTTTCACTCGAGACGTCTCTTTTTTTATATATTGGATTTTGTGTCAAAGAATATCTATCGCAAAACTGACTATAGGCAACCCATTTTCGAAATCAAGCAAGTTCTAACATTGGTTGATGAGCTTACAAGGCTCAAATTAACAATACTTGTTTTATGGAATATTTCAGAATACATGCACACCCTATTTCTTATACACCCTAGAATTAAGAGATTGCGGCTTCATCACGGCAAGTTACCTACCCTTTTGTCTCAAAACGGAACAACCCAATGACTTAGGAATTCCTACAGCTTCTCACTGATTTTTGAAAGGCCAATCTATCAATGAAATATCCATAGCCGTTTTATAGTGTTTATCACAATAGGCATCCGACCGAAATTTTTTCAACAAATCATCTTTTTTCACATAATTAAACAACGTACAATGAAAAAAAAGATTTATCTTTACCCTGTGATTATTAAAAATGTGTCGAACTATCTTAAATACTCAATAAAATGAAAAAACTTTATACTCTTGCAGGGGCTATCTTCCTCGCAGCAGGATGCTTTGCCCAAACCACCCTTACCTATAAGGATAATGGCCTGAGGATAGGTGACCACAGAAATCTGAAAAAGATGGAATACCAAGCCACCACTCCTGCCGGACCTAACCAAGTATGGGACTATTCCAATGCAAAGGAGATCAATACAGATATGTACATTGACCAAGCAGAGAACATCTCCGCTAAGACTAACTCCAACATCTTCCTTTCTTGCGATGAAGGCGGTACTAAGAACACGTTCTTCGAAATCAGCAAGACTCAAAAAATGTATTGGGGATTGGAGAGCAAAAGCACAAAGATCTCATTCGAGCAACCTATCGTGGATTTGAAGTTCCCATTCGCTTACGGTGACATCATCAACGGTCCAATGGTTGGAACTTACGCTGTAGGCGGTCAAGAATATGCCATCGACGGAACTTACATCACAAGTGCTGATGCGTGGGGTACATTGATCTTGCCAGACGGAAACGTTTACGAGAATACACTTCGTATCAAGGTGGACAAGAACTATGAGCAATTCATGGGTGCCACTAAGTTTAAGATCCACTCAGTTCGTTACCAATACTTCGCAGAAGGCGTACGCTACCCTGTCCTCATCGTATTGGAGAGCGAAATCACGTCTGACTGCAACTGCTCTTGCGGAAACAGCAAATCTTTCGATGCATTCTTCGCAACTCCAGACTTCAAGAACCTTGCACCAAAGAGCAAACCAGAGAGCTTGGCAATCAAGAACTTCTCCTACGAAGTATCTCCTAACCCATTCGAGAATGAGTTGACTGCTTCATTCAAGTTGGAGAACGCTGCAAACATCAGCATCAACTTGATTGACAATGCTGGTAAGGTTGCCGCTTCTATCGTTGACGAGCAATTGAGCGAAGGCGACTACGCATTCACTGCAAAGACGGACAACTTGCCTGCTGGTCAATACACATTGCGTGTGTTGGTTGACGGACAAAAAGCTCACTCTTCTAAGGTGATTAAGAAATAATTCCATCAAAGGAATCTTCATAAGGCTATCCAATTCTGGATAGCCTTTTCTTTTTGCTCCAAAGCACCACCCTTTTTAGATGGGTAAATAAACAGAGCACACGAGCACCACAGGCAAAAAAAATCTGGAGAAGAAAAATCCTCCCCAGATTGACCTTAAACTAAAAAACTGATTAAAGATCCTTAGCTGAATCGATAGCCTTTGATATAGAAGCAAAGATATCGTCGATAGAACCAACACCCTTGATATCCACGCAAGTACCCTCTTTCTTGTAGAAATCGATTACTGGAGTAGTTTGCTCGTTGTAAGTCTTGATTCTCTTCGTGATAGTCTCCATGTTATCGTCAGAACGACCAGAAACCTTACCACGCTCCAAAAGTCTCTTTACCAACTCTGGCTCATCAACTTGAATGTTAAGCATAACAGCCACATCCGTACCTCTCTTGTTCAACATCACCTTCAAAGCCTCAGCTTGAGCGTATGTACGAGGGAAACCGTCGAAGATAACACCCTTTGCGCCCTTAGCCGACTCAAGCTCCTTGTCAAGCATGTTGATAATCAACTCGTCAGTCACCAACTTACCCTCGTCGATGAAAGACTTAGCGATCTTCCCCAATTCAGTGCCCTCAGCGATTTGCTTACGGAGGATGTCACCTGTTGAGAAGTGCTTGAAGTTATACTTAGCGATGATGTTTTCGCTTTGCGTACCCTTACCTGAGCCTGGAGCTCCAAAAATTACTACGTTCTTCATTTTTTGCAATCTGTTTTATTCCCCGCGAACGGAGAGTATTCACACTAAATTATTTATTGTTTCTTTTTCCAATACATATATAGCCCCCAAGTTGCGGCCGTGTCCGTTATAGTCCAAACCATAACCTACGATGAAACCATCTCCTATCCTCTTGCCTACATAGTCCAATGGGACTTCGTAGTGGATGGCGTCAGGCTTCACCAAAAAACTTGCCACGGCAATGCTCGACGGCGATTTCGACTTCAATATTTCCAAAAAGGATTTCATGGAGAAACCCGTATCGACAATATCCTCCAAGACAACCACATCTCGTCCGGCGACATCATCAGGAATCGGAACCAACTCCTTCAACTTACCCGTCGAAGTCATTCCTTCGTAAGAGGCATAACGAACAAAAGCCAAATCAGAATCAACCTCTATCTTTCGGAGGATATCGGAAGCGAACATGAAAGCCCCGTTCATCATCACCAAGAAATAAGGATTTCTACCCTTATAATCACGGTTGATAGCAGAAGCCATGGCAGAGACGATCTTAGCAATCTCCCCTTCCGAAATAAACTCCACAAAGTTCTTGTCCAATACTCTTACTGCCATCCTATTGAAAATTCAAAGTCCAATTAATTCTCCACCTTTTCGTCCAGCAAGGCAAAATCCAAGACATCCTTGATCGTATCCACATAATGGAAGGTCAATCCCTTCACATACGTCTCCTTGATATCTTCAATATCCTTGCGGTTTTCCTTGCAGAGCATGATATCCGTAATGCCAGCACGCTTGGCCGCCAAAATTTTTTCCTTAATACCTCCGACAGGAAGGACTTTTCCTCTCAACGTAATCTCTCCCGTCATGGCCAAATTCTTACGAACCTTACGTTTGGTAAACGAAGAGGCCAACGAGGTTGTGATTGTCACGCCGGCAGACGGACCATCCTTCGGAATCGCACCCTCCGGAACATGGACATGGACGCTATACTCCTCGAATAGATTCGGGTCGATTCCGAACGCCTCAGCATGGCAACGGAGATACTCCAAAGCCAAGATAGCCGATTCCTTCATCACGTCGCCCAGATTTCCCGTCAAGGTCAACTTCGGCGCCTTCGATTTAGAAAGGCTCGACTCCACAAAAAGAATCTCACCACCTACAGCCGTCCAAGCCAAACCAGTGACCACGCCCGCATAATCATTGCCTTCGTACTTATCCTTCGAATAACGCTCCATTCCCAAATAGGAAGAGAGGTTGCTTGGCGTAACGACAGGATCGAACTCCTCCTTTGCTGCAATTTTATACGCAGCCTTACGCATAATCTTCGTAATCTGCTTATCCAACTCACGGACACCCGACTCGCGCGTATAGTTTTCGATAATCTTTACCAAAGTATCCTTTCCGATAGTGAGCGCTTTCGGGTCAATACCGTGGTTATCCAACTCCTTCGGAACCAGATGTCTTGAAGCAATCTCCACCTTCTCCTCCAACAGATAGCCGGAAACTTCGATAATCTCCATTCTATCCAACAAAGGTTGCGAAATCGTGCTGAGATTGTTCGCCGTAGCGATAAACATCACATTGGACAAATCGTAATCAATGTCCAAATAATTATCATGGAAAGCATTATTCTGCTCAGGATCCAAGACCTCCAACAGAGCAGAAGCCGGATCTCCCTTATAATCGGAGCTAACCTTATCTATCTCATCCAAGATGAAAACAGGATTGGAGGTGCCCGCCTTTTGGAGACTTTGAATAATACGCCCAGGCATCGCACCGATATAAGTACGCCTATGGCCACGAATCTCCGACTCGTCGTTCAATCCGCCCAACGAGATACGGACATACCTACGCTTCAAGGCCTCAGCGACCGATTTACCCAAAGAGGTCTTACCAACTCCCGGAGGTCCGTACAAGCAGATGATTGGCGACTTCAGCTCCTTTTTCAACTTCAAGACCGCCAAATGCTCCAATATACGTTCCTTTACCTTTTCAAGTCCGTAATGGTCTCTGTCCAATATTTTTTGAGCCGACTTCAGATTTAGGCTATCCTTAGAAAACTCGTTCCAAGGCAAATCCAAAATCGTCTCCAGATAATTCAATTGCACTCCATAATCAGGAGAATGGAGAGGCGTACGCTCCAAACGAGCCAATTCCTTATCGAATATCTCCTTGACGGAATCGCTCCATTTCTTTTTAGCGGCACGCTCACGCAGTTTCTCAATCTCCTGAGGCGCATCACCCCCCAACTCGGATTGGATGGCCTTCATCTGCTGCTGGAGATAATACTCACGCTGCTGTTGCTCTATACCCTCCTGTGTCTTGGATTGGATATCCAGTTTGAGCTCTACCATCTGCATCTCCTTGTTCAACAAGGACAAGAGGGCAAAACCACGCTCCTTGACTTCAGGCACCTCCAACAACCGTTGGCGATCCTCCAACTTCAAGCCGAAATTAGCGCAGATGAAATTGATCAAAGAGACAGGGCTCTCTATATTTTTGATGGCGAAAATCGCACCGTTCGGGAAGGAGGATGAGGACTTGATGATTCGCATTGCCACATCCCTAAGAGCTTCCAACAAGGCTTTGAATTCTTTGTCGCTAGGCGTTGGCATGACATCATAACGAGGAAGCACATACCCCTTGAGATATGGCGTCGTCGCAACGATCGACTCCAACGAAATCGACTTTTTTCCTTGAAGGATAGCCGAAGAAGTTCCGTCCGGCATCTCCAACACCTTCACCACCTGTGCAACTGCACCTATATGATACAAATCTTCGAAACCGGGAGTCTCTACTTTTTCGTCCTTCTGAGAAAAGACACCTATCACGACTCCCTTTTTATAAGCGTTGCGAACAGCTTTTAACGATTTTTCCCTACCTAAGGTGACAGGCATCACAACCCCTGGGAATAAAACCATATTTCGCAAAGCCAGCAAAGGCAACGACTCGTTCTCTCCCTCCTTGAATTCGAAAGAATCGTCTCCATCGGAAATCAACGGAATAAAATCAGCACCACCCTCACGTTCGGCCTCCAAAATAATATCCTCAATCTTTGTTGTCATGTCATTTTGTGTTTATATATGTCATATTGTCAGCGGAAACATCTATACCTTTTACGCCAACCTTTCAACCAACCAATGCAACATCCTAACAATAAGCCATTTATAATAAGATAGCATCGACAGTCATTATAGAAGTCCAATTGTCGTGCCAAGGTCTTTCTAAATACGCAAGAAAGCCCCAAAGGAAAAACCTATGGAGCCTATACCATCTAACGAAAGAAGCCTATCACCTCAACAATTACTTCTTCTCTTCCTGAGCCTTAGAAGTAGGAGCGTTGGAATTCATATCACAAGTACCCGTAATCTTGGCACCCTCTTCGACGCTCAAAATCTTTGTATAGATTTCGCCTTCTATCTTCGCCGTAGATCTCAAAGTCAACTTGTCGCTGACATAGATCTTTCCTTTCAAAGTTCCGGAAATCTCCGCATTTGTACACGTAAGCGAACCTTCGACAAAACCTTTGGCTCCGATAACGACCTTTCCCTTACAACTAATTTTACCCTCTACGTTTCCATCCAAACGGAAATCATTCTCTGCCTGAATTTCACCCGTAACTTTCGTTCCGAAAGCCAAGGTATTATGCTCTGTGCCTTGTGCTACAATTTCTTTTGCCATATCATTTCCAAATAATCCCATTGATTTACAAAAATCTAATAGACGTTATACCTAAAAGGAGCCAAAGCCAGAAAGGAACCAACCTTGGCTTCCCGAAACTATTACCTTATCAATATGCCGACTTGAACTGGTCGAGGAACCGAACGTCATTCTCAGAGAACATTCGAAGATCCTTCACCTTGAACTTCAAGTTGGTGATACGCTCAACTCCCAATCCGAAAGCATAGCCCGTATAGACCTTGCTGTCTATGCCGCAATTCTCCAAGACATTCGGATCGACCATACCGCAACCCAAAATCTCAACCCAACCAGTACCCTTACAGAAGGCACATCCTTTTCCACCGCACAAGTCACAAGAGATATCCATCTCAGCCGAAGGCTCCGTGAATGGGAAGTAGGAAGGACGAAGACGAATCTTGGTATCCTCACCGAACATCTCCTTTGCGAAATAGAGCAATGCTTGACGCAAATCGGCAAACGAAACGTTCTTGTCGATATACAAACCTTCAATCTGGTGGAAGAAACAGTGTGCACGGTACGAGATGGCCTCGTTACGGTAAACACGTCCTGGACACAACACACGGATTGGCGGCTTCTGGTTGAGCATCACACGAGACTGAACGGAAGAGGTGTGCGTACGCAACAAGACGTCCGGATCACGCGTAATGAAGAATGTATCCTGCATATCCCTTGCCGGATGTTCAGGAGGGAAGTTCAAAGCAGAAAAGACATGCCAGTCGTCCTCTACTTCAGGACCCTCCGCAATCGTAAATCCGATACGGGAGAAAATATCCACAATTTCGTTTTTCACTATAGAAAGAGGATGACGAGTACCCAATTCGATTGGATCAGGCGTACGGGTCAAATCCAAGGCCTCTTGCGCGTCCGAATTGCTCTCCACCGACACTTTCAACTCGTTAATCTTTGTCTGTGCGGCATCCTTCAATTGGTTGAGCAATTGTCCAACTTCGCGCTTCTGCTCATTGGCCACATTACGGAAATCATTGAACAACGAGGAAATCTCACCCTTCTTACTCAAATACTTAATTCTTAAAGCCTCTAACTCATCCTTGTTGGCTGCTTTCAAAGAACTAATGTCATCCAACAGTTTTTTTATACGCTCTTTCATCTAACTTTCTATTGAAAATCCCTATTCGGGAAACTAAAATCATTGAACTAAATGCAAAAATATAAAATTTAATCCATTGACATAGCATTCATTTCAATTTTTATGCCAAATTAACAGCGGTTTGTCAAAAGCTATTTCTCCTCGACCTGCCGCAAAACGAATGCGCAACGAGATGGAATATACAATTTCAACCACTCCTTATCAGGATAAGGAGAATCACCCGGCATGGTGAAATGAGGCTTGCCAGAATCATTCATTCCGAAACCGCCATACCGCTTGTCGTCCGTATCCAACACCATCTCATACTTGCCCGGATTTGTCAAAATACCGTAATCCGTATAAGATTGGAACGGGTGGAAATTGAAGACGAAGATTAAATTCTTCCTTCTAAACGCCAAAACTTGATCGTCCGACTTGTCCCACAGCACTTCGACTGGCGACTCGTTGAACTTACGCTCTCCTCCTACCAATTCGACCATTGCCCGATCAAAATCACCTAAATAATGGTATTTCAGATCATGATCCTCCACCAAATGCCACTGGCGGCGGGCATACTTATACGACCACCCGTTTCCTTCCCTCGGGAAGTCGATCCATTCTGGATGACCGAACTCGTTACCCATAAAATTAAGGTAACCGCCGTTGATAGAGGCCAACGTGATGAGACGGATCATCTTATGCAAAGCAATGGCGCGGTCCATCCGATAGGTCGTTCCTCCACAGAGCTTCGACATGTGCCAATACATATCCGAATCGGCCAAATGGAATATCAACGTCTTATCGCCCACCAAAGCCTGATCATGGCTCTCGGCATAGTTAATCGTCTTCTCGTCCGCACGATGGTTGGTCAAGACCCAAAGAATATGGCCTGGCTTCCAATCCTCATCACGGCACTCCTTGATCGTTTTAATCCAGAAATCAGGGATACCCATGGCCAAACGATAATTGAAGCCGACACCACCGTCCTCTATTTTAGAAGCAATTCCCGGCATACCGCTCACCTCCTCCGCAATCGTAATGGCACGTGGATTCACCTCGTGGATCAATTGGTTCGCCAACGTCAGATAGCAGATTGCGTCACCATCCTGATTTGCATTATAGTAATTATCGTAACTACCATAGACAGAGCCCATGCCGTGATCCAAGAAAATCATCGAAGTCACTCCATCGAATCGGAATCCATCGAAATGGAACTCCTCCAGCCAATACTTGCAATTGGAGAGCAAGAAATGGAGCACTTCGTTCTTCTCGTAATTGAAACAGAGGGAATCCCACTGCCGATGTTCTCCACGCTCACCGTCATGAAAATATTGATAACGCGTACCATCTATACAACTCAAGCCCTCGTCCACGTTCTTAACCGCATGGGAATGAACAAGATCCATAATAACAGCCAAGCCCATCTCATGAGCCTTGTCTATCATCTCCTTCAACTCGTCAGGCGTACCGAAACGAGAGGATGGCGCGAAGAAATTAGAGACATGGTAACCAAACGAGCCATAATAAGGATGCTCTTGGATTGCCATGATTTGCACACAATTATAACCGTCGGCTTTGACACGGGGAAGCACATTCTCCATAAATTCACGATAGGAAGTGACCCCCTCCTTCTCGCCCGACATTCCCACATGACACTCATAGATCAAGAGAGGGGACTGATTGGGCGTAAACCGCTTGATTTTAAATTTATAAGGCTTTTCCGGAGCCCAGACTTGCGCAGAGAAAATCTTTGTCTGATCATCTTGAACCGTACGACGAGCCCAAGCCGGAATACGTTCGCCACATCCACCATCCCAATAGACCTTCATCTTGTAAAGGTCACCATGCTTCAAAGCATTCTCGGGCATCTCCAACTGCCAGATTCCGTTTTTCAACTTCGTCAACTCGAACTCAGGACGCTCCTGCCAATCGTTGAACGTACCGATTAAAAATATCCTTGTGGCATTAGGAGCCCACTCCCGGAAGACCCATTTCTTTGTGGCCTTCTGCAAACCGAAATACATATAGCCTGTCGCAAAATCCGACAAAGTGGTAGTTCCATTCGTCAAATCGGACAGACGCTTCTTATAATACTTGTAACGACCATTGATCGCATCGTTGAACGGCTGCAAGTAAGGGTCGTTTTTTACCAACTTCAACATTCTCATAAGCCAATAATTTAGAGGTTGTTAAAACCCAAGTGCGGATTTTCCAGATAACGGACAAGCCCAACTGCCACCAAGCAAATTAAATGGCTTCGAAATCCAACTGCTATTGAAGCACATAGGGAGACAACCGCATATTAACAAAAAACGATGAACTTTATTCACCCATAGTTTCATTAGACAAATGGGAAACAGGGACTTTCACCACCACTTTCCTTGTCCTCCCTCTTCCTATGATAGGCGCATGGGCATCCTGAGGAAAGAAAATGGCAAACGAACCGGGTTCCAAACGAAAGTATGAATCAGGAGAATCAGAGAAGAAGGAGATATCCCGTTCCTCCGAGGAACTCTTCAGACTAAGACACGCCTGCCTGCTTTTCCACCCCACCTCTTCTGACTGCGTAATAGGCAGTTGGATGTCTATATACTTATCATGGACCTCCAAAAGAGCCTCCTCCTTGGGACGCAGGGCGACTTCATCTACATTGATATAGAAACCATCAGGAAAGTCGATACGACCGACCTTCAACGCCTGACCATCCGTCCGCTTCAAATAATCGAAAATCTTACCGAACAACGGATGCAAGCTTCTATAGCAATCACTATTTTCCAACCTATCCAATATCATACACTTTCTTTTTTCTTAATCAAAACAGAAGAGTTCTTCCGACCCTTCGTCCGACAGCATTCTTTCAAAAGAACGACTAATTTAGGATAAAACAATGACATTTCAAAGCATTATCCGTCCAAGGAAATCAAAAAAACGACAGAAGAAAATTCAAAATAAAGAAAATCAAAACATTAAACAGAGAAGGAAGTTGGCAAAAAAGGGGAAGCCGAGGCACAAGCCAAATCAAAGCACCAAGTCAGCTTTTATTTGAAGAAATGCGCAATTTAAACATCCTATTTTTCTGTATCACAAAAGAATAAACAATTTTTATTTCCGAACAAAAGGCAAAAAGCATGAAGTCGCAACCATTTTTTCAGTATTCCAGACCTTGATCGGAGGAAAAGCGATAATCAGCCCCCAACCACACAAGCAAACAAACGAAATCCGTCAGATCACAAAACCAGATTTTCGGGAATAATCAAAGTCAAATGAAAGCAAATGAAACGAAGACAGCCCCTCGATGAAACAAAATCGCCTCAAAAGAGAAAAAAATTATTTTTTAATAGCAGGAACATTTGCTTCTTATCAATTTTTTTGCAATATTTGCATAATTATATATGGCAGCCAGAAGAAAAGGTCAATACCTTACAAACAAAAAAAGAGCAGCCAATACGGGTTTATTTATATTTAATAGGGTGACTCTGAACGCTTTAAAGATTCAGAGAATTGAAAAAAACAAAAAAGAAACGCAATAATGAAAAAGGTTTTAGGCACTACTCTTGGAATGGCTCTCCTCGCATTAGGAACACAATGCGAAGTGTCTGCACAAGACACGAAGTGGAGAGAAGTCTTCTACGAGGACTTTGGCGGAAACAATGCGAACGACGACAAGTACGGAGACGCATTGGACGCTGATTACATCGGTGGAAGTTTGAAATATTCACGATTACCATACGGTGAAAGATATTGTATTGTAAAATCATCTGATGACAACGGCGAGAATTGGCATCCAGGAAGCGACCACACGCATTTGGATGACAACACGAGAGGATATTACATGCGTCTCGACCCACCTAACACATCAGGAAACGTCGCCGTCTATAGACAAAAATTGACGGGCATCTGCGAAGGCGTAAACTTCAAATTTAGTTCTTGGTTCGCCATCCTAAGCCCAAGCGAAAACGACCCTAAGCCAACGATTGCCGTGGGTATCTTTGAAGACAAGGACGCAAAGAATCTTGTTTCAGATGCGGCTTATACAAAGAAAGAATTGTCAAAAGTTCCTGTAGCTGGAATGCCAAGTCTGAATTGGGAAAACCTTAGCCTTGAATTCAAGGTGGGTGAAGGCATAACGGAAGCTTACTTCATCGTTACAGTGTTCCAACCTGAATCCAACGGATGCGACTTCGGTATTGACGACGTAAAAATCGAAGTGGAGCAACCTGCTATCCAAGTCGACCATACTCCTTATATAATGGGCGAGCCTGTGACGTTGACTGCCACTTTCGTAAACAACGGATTCTTCTCCGACCTCTCCATCGTAAAATACAAATGGCAATACAGTAGCGATGGTGGTGAGACGTTCAGCGATATTGCTGGTAGCGAGAACTACTACAAGAACGACAACTCTTGCGGTTTCACAATCCCATCCTTCAAGAAGGAGGACAACAACGGTACCTACCGTGTAATCATCGGCGAGAGCGGAACTTTGGACAAGCCAATCTGCTCCATCCAAGAGGACTTCATCATCAACGAGACCAAGAACAAAAAGAGCGTAGTTCTCTGCCAAAACGAAATTCGCGAAGTAGAGGGTGTTACGCTGAATGCTTCTAAACTGCATACTGGTCAAGAAATTGCAGCGGGAACTGAATTCACGCTATACATCACGGTCATCGAGCCAAAAGAGATCACTTTGCCTGACACGCTCCTTTGCGTAGGATCAGTGGTTGACGGCAAGACATACGACTCCCCTACTGAGTTTGAGAAAGTGGAGACGATACCTTCTAAAGTATCTGACTGTGATAGTATCACGATTACACAAAAATACATCATCACAGCTGCCACTGTCAAAGAATTGCCAGAAGTGGATATTTGTCAAGGACAAACCTACAAGACAAAGAAATACACGGAAGACGGTAGATTCAAAGAGGTAGAAGACAACGGATGTATCCAATTCGTGGAAATGGTAAATGTCCATTCTACCTACGAGTACGACAGGACCTACTCCATTTGTCAAGGTTCGGATTTCGCAGGCGAAACCTACAACTCGGCAGGTTCGTTCAACAAGACATTCACCTACACTACGGAATATGGTTGCGATAGTGTTATCAATGCGACGATCGACGTGACCGAGAAGATCTCCGTCACCTTGGAAGATGTCGAATTGTGCGAAGGAACGGATGCCTACACATTCGACGGCGAAGTATATACCGCAGCAGGTACCTACAACTTGTCAGAGACAACGACGAGCGTCATTTCTGGTTGCGATAGTATGACAAGCGTTCGCTTGATCATCCATCCAAGATACAGCAACAGAAACGACCCTATCGATACTATGATCTGTTACGACTCTAAATTGTTCGGTACGGTCTATCCAGAACCAACGCAAGCCCCAATCTTGATTAGGGACCCGAACACATACACGACCATCCACGGATGCGATAGTATCGTTTACTACAACTTGGAGGTTTTGAAGATTCAGTTGAAGCTCGAGATCTCATCTGATAAGAATACGGTATGTAAGGGTGAAGAGGTAGAAATCTTCGTAAAAGACTTGAAGCCTGCCAATACCCCATTGACTTGGACACCTGACTTGGGTGGTTCTAGTGCAACAAGAAAGGTATTCACTCCATCCGAAGACATGGTCTGCGTAGTAAAGGCAAGAAACGATGTCGCTCAATGTGAGACGACAGATACGGCACGTGTTTACGTTAAAGAGTCTCCAGTCATCGTGGTTGACACGTTGGACGACAAGAACAACATCGTGAACTACTCCGTCACAAGCGGAACTGAGCCGTTCTATGTTTACCTCAACAAGACCCAAATCAGCATGGAGCCTTACGGAGAGGTTAAGAACTCCCCTATCGGCACACACAAACTTTGGGTAAGAGATAGCAGCGACTGTACAAGTTCCACCATGTTCGAAATCAAGCCAGTTCCTATCACGCCAAACGGATTCATTACACCAAACGGCGATGGAATCAACGACACTTGGACAATCGAAAACATCGACGTATATCCATTGTCTAGGGTAAGAATTTTCGACCGTGACGGAAAAGTAATCGGAGTTTACGAGCCATACGACAACTCTAACGGATTCGACGGAACCTACATGGGCAAACCACTCCCTTCCACCGATTACTGGTATGAAATCGACTTGGTAGAGTCTGACCAACAATTCGTGGGTCACTTCACCTTGATTCGATAGGGATTTCAGATTGCGTTTAATCCCTTTTATAGAATAACCCACAGAGGCAAGAGCCGCAAGGCCTCTTGCCTCTCTTTTTATATAGTGCCATTCCATAGCTATTTGGCAAGAAGGAACTTGTCCACACAGAAGAAACGCTATTTATAGTCTCATTAAGTGATTGGCAAACAAGAGAATTATACCGAATGTCTAAACCTTGCTTCTAAAGAAAACGATAATAGAAACAGATGGAATCCTTCAAGCCATGGAAAATCGGCAAAAAAGCCACAAACAAAGGAGAAAGGAAATCCAAGAAATGCCCAATAAAGATCCTAATTAAAGCAAAGGATTCCTATCACAACCAAAGTTTACAGAACACAAAACAGACAAAAAAATGAGGGGCAAGCCTCGCCTACCCCTCAAGTTTATCCTATCGACAACTAAGTCTATTTCATTTCTTCAGATTGGACAAATCAATTTTCAAGCAAAGTTCCTCCAACTGAGCATCCGCAATCTTTGATGGAGCATCGTTCATCACGTCACGACCTGAATTGTTCTTAGGGAATGCAATGCAATCACGAATAGAATCCAAGCCAGCCAACATAGAAACGACACGATCCAAACCGAAGGCCAAACCGCCGTGAGGAGGTGCACCGAAACGGAATGCATCCATCAAGAAGCCAAACTGATCTTTTGCCTGTTCAGGAGTGAAACCGAGCAAACTGAACATCCTGTTCTGCAACTCGGAATCATGGATACGGATAGAACCGCCACCCAACTCAACACCGTTCATAGCCAAATCGTAGGCGTTAGCACGCACACGACCTGGATCACTCTCCAAATAAGGGATATCCTCCGCCTTAGGACTAGTGAATGGATGGTGCATTGCATAGAAACGTTGATCCTCCTCGCTCCACTCGAAAAGAGGGAAATCGATCACCCACAACGGAGCGAACTTGTTCTTGTCACGCAAGCCCAAACGCTCACCCATCTCCAAACGGAGCTCGCACATCTGCTTACGAGTCTTGTCGGCATTGTCGCCACAAAGAATCAACATCAAATCTCCAGGCTTTGCATTGAAACGCTCCGCCCACTTCTTCAAATCCTCTTGGGAATAGAATTTATCTACGCTTGACTTGAACGTGCCATCCTGCTCATATTTCACATAAACCAAACCTTTCGCACCTACTTGAGGCTTCTTGACGAAATCAGTCAAAGCATCCAACTGTTTACGAGTATAGGAAGCACAACCTTCGGCACAAATACCAACGACAAATTTTGCGCTGTCGAAAACAACAAAGTTACGACCCTCCGTCAAATCCTTCAACTCGACGAACTGCATACCGAAACGGATATCTGGCTTATCCGATCCATAGAGACGCATACACTCATGCCATGTCATACGAGGGAAAGCTTCTTTAAAGTCAACACCTTTCGTCGTACGGAAAATATGTTTAATCATCTCCTCAAAAAGGTCGATGACATCCTCTTGCTCCACAAAAGACATCTCACAGTCGATCTGCGTAAACTCAGGCTGACGGTCGGCACGCAAATCCTCGTCACGAAAACACTTGGCAATCTGGAAATAACGGTCGTATCCAGCCACCATCAACAATTGTTTGAACAATTGAGGAGACTGAGGCAACGCATAGAACTCTCCAGGATTCATACGAGAAGGCACCACAAAGTCACGAGCACCCTCAGGAGTGGACTTTATAAGGATAGGAGTCTCTACTTCCAAGAAGCCGTGCTCATCGAGGAAACGACGAGTCTCGAATGCGATCTTATGGCGCAACTCCAAATTCTTACGAACCGGATTACGACGCAAATCAAGATAACGATACTGCATACGGATATCATCACCACCGTCCGAATTGTCCTCAATCGTAAACGGAGGGACATCCGAAGTATGAAGAACAGTCAAAGAGGAGGCAATCAACTCAATATCACCCGTAGGGATATTGGCATTTTTGCTACTACGCTCAGCCACCTTGCCCTTCACTTGAATCACAAACTCACGACCCAACTTGTTGGCCTTCTCACACAAAGCGGCATCCACCTCTTCGTTGAATACTATCTGCGTAATACCATAACGGTCGCGTATATCCACAAAGGTCATACCTCCCATTTTCCGGGCTTTCTGCACCCAACCTGCCAACGTGACCTCTTGCCCAACATTGGACATACGAAGTTCACCGCACGTATTTGTTCTGTACATATATTTTGTTATTTATTGTATTCTAAAAGGCAAAGTTACATATTTTCCATTGATTGCACTTCAAAATAGGACTTTTAAAAGAGCTATGCATAAAAAAAAGAGGACCCGATCCGAAACCGAGTCCTCTTGCTCCTTATTGAGATTTACAAATTTATTTCTTTTCTTTCAATAAATCGCGAATTTCCGTAAGAAGGACCTCCTCCTTGGATGGAGCAGGAGGTGCAGCTGGAGCCTCTTCCTTCTTCTTAGACAACTTGTTGATCAACTTAACCATCAAGAAAACAGCCACAGCCACGATCAAAAAGTCGAACGTAACTTGAAGGAAGTTACCATAGTTCAACGTCACCTCAGGTGAGATTACCTCTTTTGTGGCAGGATCAAGCACTGCATCCTTCAAAGAAATCTTCAAATCCGTGAAGTTGACACCACCTACCAACAAACCGATTGGAGGCATGATTACATCAGCCACCACAGAAGAAACAATTTTACCAAAAGCACCACCAATGATTACACCGACTGCCATGTCGACCACATTGCCACGCATCGCAAAGGTCTTGAATTCGTCTAATATTTTCATTTTTCGTAATTTTTTTGAAAGGATAAGGATGGCTCACCCTCTCCGTTAAGAAAATAAAAGTTATTTTATGACAAAATTAAAGAAAAAAGAGATAAGATGGAACTTTACATCTACGCTTTTTCAAGAAAAAAACGAACAAAAATTTCAAGAAACCATGCTTCGCCTCTTCTAAAAGGCCACCCCCGCCGTTTAGACCGTCCGCCCGTCTTGAAGAGACGACACGTCTAATAATTCCAGCCTTCAGCCTGAATAGTATTCGGCGAATTTGAACAGCCTCCGATTCCACCTTGTCGGACAAGAAGAAGTCCTCTCCCCTATCCTTCGCAATTATCTCAATATCCGCTTAATACGATTTGCCTCTTCAATCAAAGCACGGAGTTGCTTCTCGTCTTGGTTCTCCAACGCCGTTTTGAACGACTGCAACTTCTCCATATAAGAGTCAAGCACGGAAAGGACATTATCCTTGTTTTGCAAGAAGATTGGAGCCCACATATCGGCATTACTCTTGGCCAAACGTGCCGTGGAAGCAAAACCTCCCGACGCCAAATCAAAGATGTTCTTCTCGTTTTTCTCCTTGTCAAGCACCGTCAACGCCAAAGCGAAAGAGATGACATGGGACACATGGGACACATAAGCAGTATGAACATCGTGGTGTGCCGCACGCATGTAGATGACACGCATATTCAAACAATCATACATCTTACGAACCAACTCAACGGCCTTAATGTCGGAATCCTCCGCATTACAGATGATGCCCGCCCTACCTGCGAACAAATTAGGGATTGCCGCCCACGGACCACTGAACTCCGTACCTGACATAGGGTGCGAAGCCACATAATTCTTACGTTTAGGGTGATAATGGACAGAATCGTTCAAACGCTCCTTCGTCGAACAAACATCCGTCACGTATTGATCGTCCGAAATCTTATCCAAAATATCAGGGAGCATACGAAGCGCTGCACTCACAGGCACGGAAAGGATAATCAAGTCACTCTTTTTGATAAGCTCCTCGTAAGGAACAATCTCATCGACCAAACCTATTCGTTGCGCCGTCATCGCATTCAAGTTGTCACTGTCGCAACCCAAGAAATGGTCGGCAAATTTATTACGTCTCAAATCAATGGCCATGGAACCTCCAATCAAACCAAGGCCTATAATACCAATTGTCATATAGAATTTATGTTACTATTAAATCTGAACCACAACAGCAAAAAGCGACAAGCATTAGACTCAATGCCCCGACAAAGACAAAATGCGGAGAATCATCAAGGCTGGCCTGCATTTCCTTTCTACTGAACACATTGCAAAAATAAGGAAAAAAACGGAACTTGGAAATTAAAAGTTATAGAGGCTCGGCGTACATTCCCACAAAAAGCAAAGGGAATCTTCACAGACTCCCTTTACTCCATTTTAACTTAAACCTTAACTATGAAAAATCTACCTATTTTGTTTGCATTACAAAACTACGGCTTTTCATCCATTCATACAATTGACGAATATTAATAAAATGCGTTTCCGACAAAAAATCGATCTTTTTATTGGCGCATTTAGTGCCTTATGCTTCTCGTCTCTTCCGATTATCATGGATATTCTGATAGTTTCCCAATCGAGATACGACTTACACAAGTTATCTACCCTTGATATGTGGATGAAATAAGGAGGCCTTGGCAATAGACTATGGCAACCAGGAGGAACTGATGCCAAACAGAATTTTATAAGCAATGAAAACTAGGCAAAACGAACTTGATTTTTTTGTTTAAGTTGAATGTTTCCTTTTTGCAGAGATGAAATTAGAGACTTTAAGTGTTAATATTGTAATCCCATAGATGATGACAAGAGTCAAACCGATAAAAAAGAATAGGGCAACATCCATTAGACAAGTCCAAAGTTCTCCAAACTCAAAACTCACCCAAAGATTCGCAAATCCTTTCTTTGGATATACAGAAGCAAAATAGTGATAATCTCCAGGCGTATCGTCTTCGCAATACAAATAAAAATTACACTCAGCTTCGTCATATTCGCATATGATTTCTCGAACTCCGTCTTTCTCTTTTCTGTTTTCGAATTGCTTTATGATTGATGCCGAATAGTCGGTTGAAAAACTAATCGTGTAGTCGTAATAGTCTGACCAGACTTCTTTTTTAGAGATTATTTCGTATTGGGGTATCTCTATACTTAAGACAGATAATACGTAGTCTGGTCCTACTCTCCTTGGAAAAAAGAACGCAAGTGTGGATATTGCCACACCGATTAAGCATAGGCATTCTAGTCCCTTTATAAAATCTTCGAAAAACTTCCTCATTATTTGATAGTCGTGTTTTACCTAAATCAGCCACCTTGCACAAGTCATCACTACAAAGATACAAAGATTTTGTCCTTTAGGCCAAGATCTTGGAGTTTTGTGTCCGCGCCTTGGTGGTGTCTGCAATTGTTGTCGTAGTCTATATGCCACCTCATCCCTTCTCTTATCGTTAGTCGGTTGAATTTTCCTTTTTGACTTTCGCCAAGCATCTTTTTTGACTACATTTGCAATAAAAAAATAGCGTTAAGTGGAAGAGTACTTGAATTTACTAAATAAAGGTCAAAGGGAAGCAGTTCTATACAACGACGGTCCTTCCCTTGTCATCGCTGGGGCCGGCTCGGGCAAGACGAGAGTCCTCACCTATAAAATAGCAGGATTGATGCAATCGGGCTACGCACCCTCCTCCATCCTGGCGTTGACCTTTACAAACAAGGCTGCAAGGGAGATGAAAGACCGTATCGCTGCTATTGTCGGCGAAGAGAAGGCAAGACGGCTTTGGATGGGTACGTTCCACTCCATCTTCTACCGTATCCTCCGTATGGAATCCGAGAAAATCGGTTTTCCTGAGACGTTCACCATCTACGACACGTCCGATTCAAGGAACTTGCTCAAAAGTATCATCAAGGGCATGAAGTTGGATGACAAGACCTACAATCCGAACAAGGTCCACAGCCGCATCTCCCAGTTGAAGAACAACTTGGTCACGCCACAAAGCTATATGGGAAGGAGCGACCTGCACGAAGCCGACATGCACGCCCGCATGCCAGCCATCAAGGATATCTATTTCGCCTACACGGAGAGATGTCTGCAAGCAGGTGCCATGGACTTCGACGATTTGTTGCTATACACCAACATTCTCTTTCGTGACAACCCTGGCGTCTTGATCAAATATCAAAATCTCTTCAAGTTCATCTTGGTGGACGAGTACCAAGACACCAACTTTGCACAACACCTCATCATCAAGAAGTTGGCCGACAAGCACCACCATATCTGTGCCGTAGGCGACGATGCGCAAAGCATCTACTCGTTCCGTGGCGCCAATATCGCCAACATATTGAATTTCAAAGACACATTCCCTGAATGCAAACTTTTCAAGTTGGAGCAGAACTATCGTTCCACCCAGAACATCGTCAATGCAGCCAACAGCCTCATCGACAAGAATAAAGAGCAAATCAAGAAAAATGTGTTCTCGGAAAATGACGAAGGCAGTCTAATCGAAGTCATCAGCACCTACTCCGACATGGAAGAGGCCGGTGCCGTAGCGAAACGCATCAGCAGGATGTACGAAGGTAGTTTCAAAGACTTTGCCATCCTCTACCGTACAAATGCACAATCCCGTGTGTTGGAGGAAGCGTTGAGGAAGTCAAGCATACCTTATAAAATATATGGGGGACTATCCTTCTATCAACGGAAAGAGGTAAAAGACCTCCTCTCCTATTTCCGACTGACCACCAACCATGCCGACGAGGAGGCGTTCAAACGCATCATCAACTATCCAACACGTGGCATCGGAGAAGCAACCGTGAACAAAATAGCAGAGTGTGCCTTCGTCCACAAGGTATCTTTCTGGGAAATCATCTCCGATCCAATCAAATACAACCTTCCCGTCAATTCGGGAACGGCAATGAAATTGGGCAATTTCAAAACGCTCATCGAAGAATTTTCGCAAGAGGCAGAGTACAAAGACGCCTTCAGCATGGCGGATATGATCGTCAAAAAATCAGGCATACTTAACGAACTATTCCAAGACCGTACGCCGGAGAACATGACCCGCCAACAGAACATTGAGGAATTACTCAAAAGTATCCACGAATTTTGCGAAAAACGACAAGAGGAAGATGGCGAGGAGGAATCGCTCCTGACCGATTTCCTACAAGAAGTATCACTCTTGACTGACCAAGACAACGATGTGAACGAGAACGCAGACATGGTTACCCTGATGACAGTACACGCATCCAAAGGTTTGGAGTTCAAGAACATATTCATCGTAGGCATGGAAGAAGAGCTTTTCCCTTCCAACATGAGCACAGGCACGGAAGATGGATTGGAAGAAGAGAGACGACTCTTCTACGTGGCCATCACCCGGGCAGAAAAGAACTGCATCATATCCTATGCCAAGAGCCGTTTCAGAAACGGTTCGACTTGCTACTGCAACCCAAGCCGATTCATCAAGGATATCGACAGCAAACTGCTCAAGCTGCCCAACGATTACGTGCTAAGCCATGGACGTGTAGCCTCACCAGAGGCAAGTCTCTCCCGTTTCAGTCAGTTCAACAGACAAAATCCGAGCGACTACCGGCTACAAGTCAAGCAGAAGACAAGCTCAACCGGATTCAAGGCGAACCAACCCAAATTCAGCCAACCGCTCACCAATCGGCAAACAACCAGTTTCAAACCGCTGAGCCAAAATCCGAACTCTCTGTCGGCGCTCAGCAACTCCAACTTCGGCAACATCAAACCCGGAGTATTCGTGGAACACGAGAAATTCGGCATCGGAAAGGTGATAGAGTTGGAAGGTGCAGAAGGAAGTTGCAAGGCCTCCATCGAATTTAAAAATATGGGGCTGAAAAAGATCTTGCTGAAATACGCAAGGTTGAAGGTTCTATCAAAATAACAACATTTGACGACGTAAGATATGGAAAGCATAGATTTAAACAAAATCATCTCCCTCATCAGGAGGATTCCCGTCAACAAATACATCATCACGTTGGGAATCGCTGCAGTCTGGATGCTCTTCTTCGACACCAACAGTCTGCCCACCCGCTGGGATTACGATCGCAAGATACACAATCTGAAGAGAGAAATCTCCTTCTACCAAAAGGAGATCGAAGAGACCAAACGGCGGACAACAGAACTCCAGACGAACGACCGCAACTTGGAGAAGTTCGCCCGGGAGCAATATCTCATGAAGAAGGAAGACGAGGACATTTTCATCATAGAAGAGTGACAACTTTTTTGAGTCAAGGATTAAAATTAAGGATTACAGCTTAATCAGATTATGGACATTACATTCGCCATCGGAGCGTTGTTGGTTGTCGTCGGCGCAGCCATTCAAATCTTGGGAGTAAAGATATTCGAGTTTCCCCTCTCCAGCCTGCTGATCTTTATCGGTGGAGCCATCATCCTATTCTGTAGGAAGTTCAACGAAATACCAACAGACTTCCGTTTGAAGAGGCTGAAGTTCCAAACATTCATCAGTTCCATACTCATCCTCCTCTCCTCCTATCTCATCTACATCAATGATAAACGATGGATTATGGCTCTATTCATCGCCGCCATCATCGAACTCGTCGTTGTATTCCGCACCCCGAATGAGAAGAAAGAATAATACAGATAACAAACAAAAAAAGGGCAAAGAGATTTCTCCATTCCCCTTAAAACTAAAGATATAGACATGAGCATCCAATACAATCAATTCATCGGCATCATCCCCGCAAGGTATGCCTCCTCCCGTTTCCCAGGGAAACCATTAGTAGAAATCTGCGGAAAGAGCATGATTCAACGCGTTTACGAACAAGTGTCGAAACTCCTCGACTGCGTCTATGTGGCAACGGACGACACACGCATCGCCGAGGCCGTGGAAAAATTCGGAGGAAAGGCCGTGATGACTTCCGACCAGCACCGGAGCGGAACAGACCGATGTTTTGAAGCCTACCAAAAATCGGCATCAGGACGGAAAATCGTCATCAACATCCAAGGCGACGAGCCATTCATCCAACCCTCTCAAATAGAGACGGTCTGCCAATGTTTTGAAGACGAAGGCACCCAAATCGCCACCTTGGTGAAACCCTTCCAGTTGGCAGACGGGAAAGCTGCCCTCTTCAACCCCAACTCACCCAAAGTGGTGGTCAACAAGGACATGGAGGCCCTCTATTTCAGTCGTTCCGTCATCCCTTACAAGAGAGGCGAAGAAGAGGCTGAATGGTTGTCCAAGCACACCTACTACAAGCACATCGGGCTCTACGCCTACCGTGCCGACGTGTTGGCAGAGATCACGAAATTGCCTCAATCATCACTCGAATTGGCCGAATCGCTCGAACAACTACGCTGGTTGGAGAACGGTTACAAGATAAAGGTTGGCATCACCCAAGAGGAGACCATCGGAATCGACACGCCAGAAGATTTGCTCCGTGCCGAGAAATTCATGAAAGAACATTCCAAATAAAAATCATAAAAGGGAAACAGAATGCTAGACAGGACCCAACAACCCCAAATAAACGAGTTCAACAATTTCAAGATGGCAAGAGCCAGCACCCACTCGCTCGACAATGGGATAAAACTGCATCTTCTCAATCAAGGAGAGGAAGAGGTTGTCCGCATAGACTGGATGATCCGGGCCGGGTCCTGCTATCAAAGCCAAAAACTCACAGCCCATTTCGCCAACAGCTTGCTGAAAGAGGGTTGCCGTACCCTAAACTCTGCCGAGATAGCGGAGCAGCTGGATTTCTACGGTTCTTGGCTCCATCTGACCAACTCCCATCAGTATGCCTACGTCACGATCTATGCTCTGAACAGGCACCTATCCACCCTCCTCGCCCTCGCCGAAGAGATGATTTTCCATGCGACCCTTCCCGAAAAGGAGTTCGCCACCCTCAAGGAGATTTTGAGGAAAAAGATGGAGATAGACCAAACCAAAGTAGATTACCTATCCAACAGACAATTCAAGGAGATCATCTACGGAGCAGACCACCTCTACGGAAAAAATGCCAGGATTGAGGATATCGACAAGTTGGACCTTGCCCAAATCCGTCAATTCTATCAAAAGCACTACAACACACGAAACACCCAAATTTTCGTCACGGGAAAGATCACTCCCGAGGTAGAGAAGACGCTATTGGAGGCATTCAATAAAATCGAAGCGACAGGAGAACCCCTCGAAGGGTATGTTCCACAAGAGCCTCAACCCGCACAAGAGAAGAGATTCTTCATCGAAAAGGCGGATTCTGTGCAGTCTTCCGTCATCATTGGGAAACCCATGGTCAACCGCAAACACCCCGACCACACGAAACTCAACGTCCTCAACACCGTTTTGGGCGGCTATTTCGGTAGCCGACTCATGACCAACATACGAGAGGAGAAAGGATACACCTACGGCATCAACTCCTGCCTCGTCACATACCCCGAATTTGGCCATTTCAAAATCAGTTCGCAGACAGGCAATGAGTTCACCCAACCCCTCATCGAAGAGGTATTCCACGAGATAGAAAAACTCAGGACGGAACTCATTCCGCAGGAGGAACTCGACATGGTGAAGATGTATCTTCTAGGGGAACACTTGCGAACGATGGACAGCGGTTTGAACCTTGCAGACCTGCTCATCTCCTTGGTAGGACACAATCAAAGTTACGATTACTACGACAAAATGGCGGAAGAGATCAAAGAGTCCACCTCTGAAGAGCTCTTGGATTTGGCAAAAAAATACCTCGACCCAAGCAGTTTCTATGTCGTAGTGGCAGGCGCAAAATCAAAATAGTTGACTTTTTAGAGGTTACAATACTCCTCTTAACTTTTTTTACCCTACACACTCTCAACTTTTTGATTAACTTTGCATCAGATATACGAGGAATGTAAAGTCCACGTAAAAAAGACCAAAAACAACGGGTTATGTAGATAGATAACCCCTCAATAAATTTATGACAATGATAAAACATATAGTTCTTTTCAAATTAAAAGAGTTCAACACTCCTACAGAAAAAATGGACAAGATGGGACAAATCAAAACGGGATTGGAAAGCCTAAAAGCCATCATCCCTGAGATCAACAGCATCGAAGTAGGGCTAAATTGCAACCCGAAAGAGAAATTCGACATTGCCCTCGTCACAACTCATAAAAATATGCAAGACTTGGCTACCTATGCCAACCATCCAGACCACCTCGCCGTATCCAAAATCATCCGAGAAGTCTTGGAAGAAAGGTCTTGTGTAGATTTCGAATTCTAAGGAAATGGGGAAGACAATCTTTTTGCCTTCCCCTTAAAATTCCAACTCAAGCAAGAGGGGGCATACGAATAATCTTGAAGAATCCGAGAAGTTAGTTTTCCCGCTCTTTTTTATAAACGGTAAAATTCTAGAACATAGGAAAAATCCTAATAAGATGACAAAAAAGATATATTCCGCACTATTGCTGCTTGCTTTTCCTTTTTTTGCCGCATTCGCCCAAATACTGGAACCCGTAAAATGGGAAATCACGCTCTCCGAGATAGAATCGAACGGAGACGCCACCATCAACTTTAAAGCCACCATCGAAAATGATTGGCACATGTACGGGACAGACTTGCCTGACAACGGGCCGAAGCCGACAACCTTCCATTTCGAGACTCAAAAGAACGTGGACCTCGTAGGAAAGGCTAAAAGCACGAAACTACCGGAAAAGAAACACGACAACACGTTTGACATGGACATCAATTGGTTCGAGAAGGAGGTAACCTTCGTGCAACGAATCAAAGTTTCCAACTTGAACGACTACAAAATAAGCGGCTATGTAGATTACATGGTCTGCAACGATAAGACGTGCCTTCCTCCGACCAAAGAAGAATTCCACTTCGCCAAGAAAGAGGTGAAAGAGGAAGCCGCCACCAAAGCAGACACGCCAAGCAAAAACACGAACAGC
>JAGCWQ010000207.1 GCA_017961765.1 Paludibacteraceae bacterium
CGGAGTTGTCATCTATATCAACGGAAGAGAGGCTTACCGCTTCAACATTCCATCAAACATCCAACTCTCCGACACGTTGCACGCAGAGTTCGACATGAACTCCTATGCAACACGTCAATTCACCATCAAGAAAGACTTCTTGGTTCAAGGAAAGAACGTCATCGCTGTAGAGCTTCACAGCGCAGCTAAGTCTTCGACTATCGCATTCGACATTGCCATCCAAGACTCCAAGGCTAGTCTGGAAGTGTTGAGTACATCCAATCAAGAGACTTACACGACAACATTCAGCGATTCGCTCACGCTCCGTGCTAAATTCGAGCAAGATCCAAACTGGAGTTCTGACGATGTCAAACTTTACCTCAACGAGATCTGTATCGCCAACAAGCAATACGTGGACGAATATAGAGAAGACGACGACTGGATTGAGATTTACAATGACGGAACATCGGCTGTCGATTTGGGAGGCATGTATCTCTCCGACAAGCGTACGGAGTTGACCCGCTACCAGATTCCGACTGGACACTCAAGCGAGACGACAGTTCCAGCCAAAGGCTACATCGTATTCTGGGCAGATGCCGACTCCTCCTCTCAAGGGCCATTGCACACGAACTTCCAATTACCAAAGACGAAGAAACAGACCGTCACATTGTCAAGGATGAAGGATGGAAAGATCCAAGTTCTCGATTCCATCAGATATGAAGTTCACACGAAAGGCAACGCCTATGCCCGCTTCTCCTACGAAGGCGACGGAGCTTGGACACTGACCAGCATACCAACCTTTGCCGCAAGAAATGCGTATGCACCAGACCACTCAACAAGCATACTCTCCGACGTGGAGATAGCAGAGGCCAATGGATTCGATGTCCGTCTATATCCTAACCCTGTTGACGATTATCTCTGGTTTGCCTTCGGCGAAGAGTCATCCGCAACCGTTACCGTCAGTGACTATACAGGACGAATCATGACACAAGAGTCCGTCGACAACGGCAGCAGCATCTATGTCGGAGGATTGAAACCAAGTATCTACATTGTCACCGTACAAAGCAACGGCAAGGTAATTTCGACAAAGTTTGTAAAGCAATAAACAAATTCATCACTAACACGAAGGAGGCGCATGGAGTTGATCCGTGCGCCTTTTTTGATTGAATTTAGTCAAGTCCCGAGAAAGAATGGCAGAAGAGTACGTTTTGAGCAAAAAAAAGAGTAATTTCGCAAAACAAATTCACAAAATTATGAGACTAAACAAAAACCTCTATCTTGCCTCACTGCTGCTTCTTTGCTCATGCGGAAACGGCAATCAGAACCAAGGAAACGAGCCTTCTGCAAAAGAGAACGCCATCGATTCAACTGCAGAAAACACAAAAGAGACCCCGAATTTGGTTCAACCAGAGACAGCTTTCATCTCTTTCTACAAAAATGCCAATCCGTTCCATGTTGTGGACACAGAAGAGAACATAGATGCGACGATCGAGCATTTCAAAAAATTCACCCACGCCTATCTTTTCTCCGAAGGCAAATTCGTGGAAGTGAAATTCAAGGAGTTCCAAAAAGGAGAGAACAACGCAGGTGCATTCGTGGCAGACAACTATCGAGACGAATGGACGGGTTTCGTATATGAATCCAAATACAAAAATGAAGCAGCAGGCTTGCTTTTCAACGACGAATACGTCAACGGGCACCGTCCTGCAAAAGTCGTCAGCCAAGAGTCTCCCAAACTTTCCGCTTCGGAATCAGAGTTTGTAAAGGCACACTACCCCAACCTGAAAATCAAGAGAGTTTGCCAATCCGTCAACTTAGAGGATGGTGACGCAAAAATATTCTCGGTCCAATTCGAACCCTCAGGAGAGAAAACGCTCGCCCTCAACGTATTCGAGAAAGGCGACAAATACTATATCAACGAAGAGTGGGGAAATGGAGACCAATATTCGACATGGAACGTGGACGACGAAGGAGAATACCACTACCCTGACTTCACCATCATGGTTGCCAACGACCGGTCAAGCTACGACTTGTTTTTCACAAGAGGAGCCATCGAAAGCTTCGCCGTCGGGAAATACGAATTCAAGCAAGACTCCATCATACCAGCCACTTACGCCTGCTACTACCAGACTGTCGATTACCAAAGCAAACGGGTACCAGACAAATGGGTGCTGAAATACCAATGGAAGAGCTGCTTCGATGGCGACGACAACTGCATGCCAAAGGAATATGCCCTCACCGATTTAAACAACGATGGCATCAAAGAGTTGATTTGCAGAGACAAAGCAAGCAACAGAATAGCCGTATTCAAATTCGAAAACGGAAGCATAGAACCCTATGACTGCAACTATTCGTCTGAGTCAAAAAGAGCCATCTCTCTCAAAATATATCAGAATGGAGTCGCCACCACATACACTGCTGCTGAGGATTTAAGCACCACCACTACCACCATCACCCCGTTCACCAGTTTGATTATCAATCATTACAGGGAAACGCAAAAAATGAAAACAACAATACACGAAAAGGTGACCTACGGCAAGGCGACACAAACAGGCAAAGATTTAGATGAATACGAAGCAGAGAAAGCAAAACTCGGCAAAGAAATAACTAATTACGAATCATTCGATTGGAAGAAAATCCAAGAATAAGATAGAACAAAACAAAAAAAGCAATGAAAAAGCAAATTGTTCCCATCACACTTCTAACAGGGTATCTTGGAAGTGGAAAAACAACATTAGTAAACAAGATATTAGCGAACAAGAAAGGACTTAAGATAGCCGTCATCGTCAATGACATTGGCGAAGTCAACATCGACGCCTCCCTCATCCAAAAAGGAGGAATCGTACAACAAAAGGACGATAGCTTGGTGGCTCTCAGCAACGGATGTATCTGCTGCACACTGAAGACAGACCTCATCGAACAGATCACAGAAATAACGGAGACCAACAAATTCGACTACATCGTCATCGAAGCCAGCGGCGTATGCGAGCCTTTGCCGATAGCACAGACCATCAACTCGATTAGCACCATGGCAAAGAAATACGGTATGCCGGAGATTTGCCGATTGGACTGCGTCGTGACGGTTGTCGATGCCTTGCGCATGGCAAAAGAGTTTTCCTGCGGAAATGACTTGGAGCGGGACAATTTGGATGAGGAGGACATAGAAAACCTCATCATCCAACAAATTGAATTCTGTAACGTCATCGTACTCAACAAAGTGGCAGAAGTCAGCAAAGAGGAGTTGGCCCTTGTCAAAACCGTCATTCGGAAACTTCAACCCAAAGCAGATATCATCGAGACCAACTTTGCGGAACTCGATTTCGACCAAATCATCGACTCCAAACGATTCAACTTGGAAGAGGTGGCCTACTCTGCCGGATGGATCCACGAAATGGAGGAAGACGACCTTAGACGCGACAGAGAGAAAGAGGAGCACAAGCATCACCACGAGCATGAGGAGCATGAGGAAGGCCACGAGCACTGCGACCACGAACATGGACATTGCCACCATCACGAACATGAGGAGCACCGCCATGAGCACGAGGAGGGACACGAGCACTGCGATCATGAACACGGGCACTGCTGTCACCACCACCATCACGACGGAGGTGAAACAGAAGAATACGGCATCAGCACATTCGTCTATTACCGTAGAAAAGCTCTGAGCTTGAACAAATTCGATTACTATGCGAACAACAAGTGGCCTAAGAGCATCATTCGAAGCAAGGGCATCACCTACTTCGAAGAAGATCCAGACATGTCCTACATGTTTGACCAAGCAGGAACTCAAAAGCGCATAGTAAAAGCCGGACAATGGATCTGCACAGCTCCAAAAGAGGAACAAGAGATGATGTTAAGGGAAAATCCCGACCTAGGTAAAGACTGGGACGAGGAATATGGAGACAAGATGATAAAAATCGTCTTCATCGGAAAAGATATGGACAAAGAAGCCATCATCAGAGACTTCGACAATCTATAAAAGACTTAAAAAATCCGTTTTCATCGAAAAAAAGTCGCCATAAACAATAAAACCTTCAAGGAGGTGCATTAAAAACACACCTTTTTGAAGGTTTTTTCTTTTTCTTTTATCTTTTTGTTTCAAAATAATGGAGATATTTTTCCAAGAAGAGTACGAATATGGTTGAATATTACTTAACAATGAACGTTTTTTACATAGCAAAGAGAAGGGTCTTACCTACTTTTGTACCAAACCCAACAGACTTAGAACACATAAACATAAAGAAGACGTATTAACCAGAATAGAACAACCATTAAATACTCATATACCATGAAAAGAAGCATACTAACAACCACTCTATTGGCTCTTCTATATGGAGGCGCATACGCAGCCAACGACGCAGCCAAGTTTTTCGACGGAATCAAACTTACCGATAGCTACAAGAAGCTGTCCAACCACAATCCGCTCTTCACACAACGGTTTGGAGCAGACCCTTTTGCCATGGTTTACAACGATGAAGTCTTCATCTACATGACAAACGACGTTTTGGAGTATTCCGGCGGTCAACTACAAGAGAACTCCTACGCTAAGATCAACACTATCAACTGTGTCTCTTCCAAAGACATGGTCAACTGGACTGACCACGGAACCATGGGGGTTGCCGGACGGAACAACAATTCCTATCCTGCGAAATGGGCAAGTTGCTCTTGGGCTCCAACAGCCTGCCACAAGACATTCGACAACAAAGAGAAATTTTTCCTCTACTTTGCCAACAACGGTAGTGGCATCGGCGTTGTAACCAGCGACTGTCCTTGGGGACCTTGGACCGATCCTATCGGAAGAGAGTTGGTGTCCCGCAGCACCCCAAACTGTGGTAACGTGACATGGCTCTTCGACCCTGCCGTTTTGGTGGACGATGACGGCACCGGCTACATCTACTTCGGTGGTGGCGTTCCACAAGGACAAGACGCCAATCCGGGGACTGCCCGCGTGGCAAAATTAGGCAAGGACTTCATCAGTATCGACGGTCAAGCAAAGACCATCAACCCACCCTACCTCTTCGAGGACGCAGGTATCAACAAAATTGCCGGCAAATACATCTACAGCTACTGCTCCAACTGGAACACTGGCGGCAACCGCTACGGATTCAAGAACGCAGAGATATGCTATATGACATCCGATTCCCCTATGGGAACTTTCGAATATACCGGCATAGCCTACGAGAACCAAGGCGGATTCTTCAACTCCAGCATCTATGGCGACAACGGCGGCAACAACCACCACGCCATGTTCGAATTCAAGGGCAAGTGGTACATGACCTACCATGCAAGACTTTTGCAAAACGCCATGGGCATCTGTCCTGGAGCGAACAAGAACTACCGTTCCACCCATGTTGACTACGTAAATGTAAACACCGTAACAGGGACCATCACGAAATCCAAAGGAACAGCAGAGGGCGTTGCTCAAGTAGGTTCACTCAACCCATTCGAGCAGACAGAGGCTGAAACCATCGCTTGGATGGCTGGTATCGACACCAGATACGGAGGCTCCAACATGATTGTGACAGACATCGACAAAGGAGACTGGATCGGCGTTGCAGGCGTTGACTTCGGTGAAGGAGCGAGCCTCTTCACCGCCAATGTCAGTGCCAACAAAGAGGGAGCCATCAAAATTTGCAAAGGGAAACCTGACGGCGATGTAATCGGCTATCTTCCAATTCCTTCTACAGGAGGAAACTTCAAAGAAATTTCCGCAAAACTCGATGTGCCTATCAGTGGCAAGAACGACATATTCTTCATTTTCTCCGGTGATTTTGAATTCGACTACTGGCAATTCAAGGAGTCTGACGTAGTGCTTACCGCTTCTGAATCAATCGTATCAGCACCTGCCGCCATCTCTCTGGAAGCAAAGACATCCGAAGCAGGCATCCAAAAGGCAGACTTATACCTGGAGGGAACCCTTATCGGCTCTTCCGACAAGGCTCCTTACATCTTCGAATACGAGATTGAGCAACCTGGCATCTACAATTTCCAAGCTGTCTTGACAGACGGATCAGGAAAGACTTACGAAACCAACATTGAGAGTGTCAAGGCTCGCGGTCCTTACGAAGGCATAGCACAAGCTCTCCCAGGAAGATTGGAAGTTGAACGTTACGACATTGGAGGTGAAGGATTCGCCTACCATGACGACAGCGACGTATATGAAAGCACAAAATGCACTTTCCGAAACAACGAAAGCATCGATTTGGACGTAACAGAAGAGGGAGGCTACGTTTTGGGATGGACAAAGAAGGGTGAATGGTTAGAGTACACCATAAACGTTGATTACGAAGACACCTATAATTGGGTTGCCAAAGTAGCCTCTGGTCTGGACGGTTCCGGTTTCCGCCTATACATCGACGGAGAAGCCATCACCGACGCCATCGAAGTACCTAACACCGACTCTTGGACAAATTATGCAAGCATCAAGGGAAAGACAAGCAAGTTGACGACAGGCAAGCACACGCTAAGGCTCAACATCGAGGCAGACTACTGCAACATCGACTACATTGAATTCACAGCAGAGAATCAAGAGACAAGCCAAGTAACAGAAATTGCGGCAACAAATCCTTGCCAATTCAACGTTTACTCTTTGCAAGGTATTCTCCTTGAGACAGTTGAATCGACCATCGACGAGATTACCAACACATTGAAAGAGAAGAATTATGCTAACGGAACATACATCATCAAATCCCAATGCAATGACTTCTCCAAAATCATTCTTGTAAAATAAAGGAGAATGGAGGCCGTATCTACAGAGGTACGGTCTCCCCTTCCCCAACCAAATAGAACCAGAAAATTCAAAACAACCATGAAACAGACTCTTTTATATACAACCATTCTGACGGCAGTCTGCCACCTTTGCGCCGCACAAACTCCTTATAAGGGGGTGACTCAAGTCATTCCTGGCATTATCGAAGTGGAAAACTACGATGAAGGCGGCGAAGGAGTAGCCTACCATGACAGCGACGAAGCCAACGAAGGCGAAGTTTACCGTCCAGAGGAAGGCGTGGACATCGACGGCAACGACGAATCTGGCTATGTTCTAGGCTGGACACAAGAAGGAGAATGGGTGGATTACACCATCGACGTCAAGGAGACAGACGCTTACGTTTTCTCTGCTCGCGTAGCTTCCGGGCTCGACGGCTCCGCCTTCCAACTCCATTTGGATGGAAAAGCAATTTCAAGCGTAGTCAACGTTCCCAACACCGGTGATTTCGGCATTTACACGAACGTCAAAGGGACGACAAGCCAACTAATGGCGGGAAAACACACGCTACGAATCTCCATTGAAGGTTCCTACGTCAACCTCGATAAAATTTCCTTCCGTGCGGAGAGCACGCCAATTGAGTATAAGTTCATTTCACCAGCAGAGGGCACGCAAGTATATGCAGGAGAACCCTTCAAAATCGAATGGACCACCAACGACGAGAGCAACGGCAACTATATCTTGAATTGGGTTGACAAAGAGGAAAACGTCACGTTGCTACAAGAGGGCGTCTCCATTCCAGGCTCCTACGAAACCGAAATTCCAGCCTCCTACGAAGGTGCGGAAGGGCACTATAGCCTATCCAAAGTGGCTGGCGGACTCATTCCATCTTTCTTCGATGGGAAGAGCCACACCGTAAACAATCCGTTGATCTGGGCCGACGTGCCAGATGTTTCCGTAATCCGTGTCGGCGACACCTACTACATGGCGAGCACCACCATGCACATGAATCCAGGTGTACCTATCATGGCCTCCAAAGACATGGTTCGCTGGCGTACCATCAACTATGCACACCAAGCCTTGGACAACGGAGACGCACTCTCCTTAAACAACGGCAAGAATGCATACGGGAAAGGATCTTGGGCTAGCTGCATACGTTACAAAGACGGCACATGGTATGTGTTAACTCCATCCTACACAACCAACAGCTGCCACATATTCAAGACGAAAGACATAGAAAGTGGTGTTTGGGAATCAGCCAGACTTCCATTCTACCACGACCCATCCCTCATATTGGACGACGACGGGCGAATTTACGTCGCCTACGGTTCGGGGAGCATCAGCATTGTCGAACTATCGGCAGACGCCATGTCAGTCAAGTCTGGATCAAGAGCCCGCACCCTAATCCAAAAGCCAGCCTCCATCGCTGGAAGCAACTTCTACGTAGAATGTGAAGGAACACAAGTCATCAAGAGAGGCGGCTACTACTACGTATTCCTCATCTCTTGGCCGGCAGGAAGTTGCCGCTCCGTACTTTGCTACCGTTCCAAATCATTGGAAGGCCAATTCGAGGGCAAGGTAGTCCTACAAGACAACGGTGTAGCCCAAGGAGGAATCTTTGACACACCTGACGGAGAATGGTACGGAATGTTCTTCCGAGACAACGGTTCCGTGGGTCGAATTCCTTACCTGCTTCCTGTCACGTGGTCAAACGATTGGCCAGTACTTGGAAACAATGGGAAAGTGCCATCCACCCTCAGCATGCCTGCAGGGCAAGAGGAGGGCTACGGCATGGTAACTTCCGATGAATTCGAAGAAAAAACGCTTCCATTGGAATGGCAATGGAACCACAACCCCGATGCCAAGAACTGGTCACTGACCAACGGATACTTCCGCATCACGACAAGCCGTACGGACAGAGCCGTAGTGGATGCCAAGAACATGTTGACCCAAAGAAGTTTCGGGCCCAACTGCTCTGGATGGACAAAACTCAACACGGCAGGCATGAAGGACGGCGACTATGCCGGACTCTGCGCCCTCCAAGAGCTCTACGGATTTGCAGGCGTGAAAGTGAACGGGAACAGCAAAAGCATTGTCATGGTAGATGGAAGCGGAGGATCCGCCAAGGAGGCTGCCAGCGTTCCCCTTTCGGGCGACGAGGTATGGCTCCGGATAGACATGAACTACCAAAACCAAGCAGACAGAGCCACCTTCTACTATAGTTTGGACGGCAAGACATGGACTTCCTTCGGCAACACCATCAAAATGGAATACAAATTAACCCACTTCATGGGCTACCGATTCGGATTGTTCAACTTTGCAACGAAGAACATAGGCGGTTATGCCGATTTCGATTGCTTCCGTATCGGAAAAGATGTCGGTTCGCCTATCTATCTCGAGAAATCCAGCGAAGAGACCATCCTTGCCAACAGTGTGGACATTACCATCACGAAAAGGACTTCGACAGAGCTATGCGAGCCAATCCAAGCCGTTGGACAATGCACCGTAGCACCTAACCCAACCGCCGATTTTGTCAAAGTGACAGGAATTAGCGACATCATCCGCTTGGAACTCTATACCCTTGAGGGGAAATTAGTCAACACATCTCAATCGGATGAGATAGAGTTACCAAGTCAAGGAGAATACCTGCTTTATGTCAAGACCAAGGCGGGAAATATCGTCAAAAAAGTGATGGCGAAGTAGAAGAAAGAAATAAATGTAAGTCAATAATACATTTTCTGTTCGTGAGAATAGACAAACGTCAAATTAGGCATAATTATTGCTGTGACGTTTAAGGAAAACGATGGATTACGTTTTTCATTTATGTTTAATGGTTCATAAGCTACCGGTCACTGAGAAGTTGACCGGTAGTTGCTTTTTATACGATCAAGAATACTGAATTATAGATTACCCAAAGCCTTTAATTTTACTTTATTTTTGCTTTATTTTTCTTTCCAAACACTTCAAAAGACACCATTCTTCAGGTTCCCCCACCTCGTTCATTGTCGATTGTTCATTGAACATTTTCAATAAACCATAACAAACTATAAAACAACAACATAAACAAAACAAATATGCCAAATTCAGCATTTTTTAAATAAAAAATCATACGAATCATGACGTTTTTTTACGAAAATCGAAGAAAAAAGTACAAACGATTTTTAGCGCATGGAAAAAAAATCACATTATTTTGAACATATAATACGACATGAAGGGAACAAAAAAAAAATAAATTTGCCATAGACAAAACAAGAAGTCGAACTCTTCATTATGAAACATAATAGCACGTATAAACGATAGAGTATTTGAACTTTAAAACATTTATATCATGAAAAGACAATTACTTACATTAGGATTAGCACTTAGTTGCTTTGCTTTTAATGGCTACTCTCAATGGGACTGGAACGGCGGTGGCTGGAACGGTGGCTGGAACGGCGGCGGCAACGGCGGTTGGAACTTCAACGGTGAAGGTAGCGGCAACAATGGAAGCATTGGAGACTATCAAAAGAAAGGTGATATTGACTACGTGGGTGACAATCACGTCGGACACAAACTTGACATCTATTTTCCAAAGGATGACGGGAAAGCAACCCACCCAGTAATCATTCACATTTACGGTAGTGCTTGGGGAAGCAACAACTCCAAAGGATCGGCTGACTTGGGTACAGTAGGAACAGCCGCATTAGGCGCAGGCTACATATTGGTTACCCCTAACCACCGTACTTATAACGATGCGCTCTATCCAGCACAAATCAACGATATCAAGGCTGTTGTCCGCTACTTGCGTGGAAATGCCGAGCAGTTGGGCATCGACACTTCATTCATCGCCATCTCAGGATTCTCTTCTGGTGGTCACTTGGCATCCTTGATGGGAACTTCAAGAAACGTAGAAGGCAGCTACACTGTTGGTTCTGCGACAATGGACATAGAGGGTAACCTCGGTAACTATACCAACGAGAGCAGCTGGGTTGATGCAGTTTGCGATTGGTCAGGTCCGGTTGACTGCCGTGTCAAGAGTTGCGGTAACCCTATCAACATGTCACCAGAAAATGACATGGTAGGCGGATGCAACGACCAACAATGTCCTGACAAACACGCCCTTTTGGCAGCTAACACATTCATCGACCCTACCGATGCGCCAACGATGGTTGCTCACGGTTCTGCAGACAATATCGTTCCTCAGTGCGAAGGAAAGAAGTTCTACGACGACTTGAAAGCAGCTGGCGTTGATTGCGAATACTTTCCTCACTCTGGCGGTCACGGTGTAGAAGGTTCTCTCACTGGCGACATGATCAAATTCTTCAACAGAATCAAAGAGGCCAAGGCTGCAGCAAGAGCAGAAGAGGAGACCAACGTTGCTAGCGTATTCAGCAACAAAGAAAACATCTGCATCGAAGGCAACCGCCTCTATCTCTGCGCAGAGGGTGCTGATGCAACTGACTTCGAATTAATCGATATGTTTGGAAAGGTATTGAACAACGGAAAATTGGATGCTGCAGGAATCGACATCACTGGTCTCAGCAACGGCATCTATTTCATCCGCCTTTTGGGTAATGAAAACGCCAAACTTATCAAGTTTATCAAATAAGAGAATTTTCATTCTACATTAATAGTTTTAGGTTGACAGCGGGGAGGATGCAGTGTGGTACTGCGTCCCCCCTTTTTATTTCGAATATTGGATTATAAATTGGCTTAGGTTTCTCAAGAAAAAGGTTGATCACATCGACGAACAGGCAGAAAGTCTTCCTTGGCTAGTTACAAATTGCGCCGCAGGTACTATCGATTAACAACTAGAATAGGGACACAGACAAGAAGTCTGAACTTTCTACAAAATGACGGCCTCCAGCCACGGAGTGGCGACTCCTTGGGTAACCTGGGGGCCAACCCATGGCATGCAAAGCATACATATCCTCAACTCAGAGATATGCAACATATCCATAACACTGGAACAGCATAACCCTCACATAGTAATGGCATAAGATGAACAAATAATTAGAGCCGCCACAATCATGACGGCTCCAAGAACATCCCCAGAAAATACAAAAATTTGGTTGCTATGTCAAAATTTAAAAATGTTGTGTCGAACAAAAATACTCACTCAAGAGGAAATCAATTTCCTTCTCTTGTAAACAAAATTAAGAAAAAGACTACTATTTTAATAGGAAAAAAAGGTCATCTATCACGAAAATGATGGTAAAAAAAAGTCAAATTGGCCTTTTGACGAATTATTCACATTTCAAAGCGAAATATTCCGATTAGAAACTAAAGGCGAAATGAATCATCCGATTTGACAGAAAAGAAGATTTTTAACGCTTATTCTATCTATAGCAGAAAAGAATCAATATGAGGACAAAAAACAAAGCACTTAATTTAACGACTGATTTGTAGTCTGGCAAAATAAAAATCCTATCAGAGCGATTTATTCATCCACTGTTAGGCACAAAGCCTCCCCTACTAACAACCTTGTACCGCAGATATTGTCGGTTTGTATAGAAACCTCAGACAGGAAGCCAGCACTTTCATCCATACACTACCAAAGGGAAACGACGCTAGGACAAAGAGACGGGAAATGCCACAGCATGAGCATAACTAAGAAGATGATTGACATGATGAAACAAAAAAAAGAGACGGAGCGAACCCCGTCTCTACAGAAGATACCGAATATATCGGAAAATCACATTTGCCTACAATCAAATTTCTTCGGGCTATCCACCACACCAAAAATCAAATCAGAGGTGAATGGCACCTTAATCGTGGATTCGTACATATAATGGTTCTCCGCATTCCAATAACGGAAAGTCACATCTTCCTCCTCCTCGCCAGTACCGACAATTGTCAGAAGATAGACACCATTGATTGCCTTTTCCACACTACGACACTCGTCACCGACGAAAGCCGCCATGAGATCGTTGGCCGTTGCCTTCGATTGAAGGTCAGCTGGCAATTCGAAGACCACCGTCATGGTGTAAGCATACTCACCGGAGATAGCCACAGACGACCATCCTGGATTATCGTACTTCTTTCCTTCGGGATTCTCCACTACCGTAGCTGTGTCGCCTGCATTCTGAGAATTCTGCTCCAATTCCGAAATCTTGTTGAGCAAGTCGTCCAACTTCTTGTTGGCCTCATCCAACTGCTTGTTCTTCTCATTCAAGCTCTCCTTCTCTTTCTCCAATTTCTTGTTGGTTTCATCCAACTGCTTGTTAGACTCTTCCAACTTCTTCAAAGCCTCCTCCTTCTGCTTCAGTTCCTCCTCCAATGCGGAGGTGTCGTCATCGTCACCCCCGCATGAAAGATTTCCTGAAAGAAGAAAAGCGGAAACAGCAAGATAAAGCCATGCTTTTCTATTTTTCATCTTCATATTACTTCTTTACTATTTTAAACATTTTTGAATCACCGTTCTGGCTAACCTTCAACAAATAAGAGCCGGATGCGAATCCGTTCATATTGATGTTGGCATCCAAAACATTGTCCGTAGCAGCCAATCTAGTTGCATAGACCAAAGTACCCGTCACGTCGAAGAGTTCGATTTCCGCATCGCCTTCTCCGTTCAAAGCACCAGCCACGTTCAACACGTCAACCACAGGGTTAGGGTAAACAGACAACGACTCAGCACCATCAATGTTGAAGTTCAACACGTAAGGATTCTTTGGCGTACCGTAAACCTCGTCACCAGCAAAGGTCATGGCATTCTCTGCCACATAAGTCACACCATCACGCTCCAACGTGAAGCGGACAGCATCGCCTGCATTAGCGGAGACATTGATGAACTGAAGTGCGTAGGCGTCCGTCAAATCGACCTCTACCACCTCATTCTCCGTATTACCCACGAGGGCACGGAGAAAATCACCGTCCTTCTTTTCAGGCGCGTAGGCAATGATGCTCATGTTAGACTCGTAAGCCGAAGCATTGGCAGCCACAGCAGCAGAACGCAAAGTAGTAGCCGCCGTAGGATACTTAAACTTCTTCTCCGAACCAGACGTGTTCTTCATCATATAACCACAATTTGGTTGCAAGCTCTTGAGAGAGCCGATCCAATCGTTGCCATGGTACATTGCAAAGCCTTCGTTAGACTTGATGACATCGCCTTCGACAGCCTCATAACCAGCCAACGCCGCATTCAACGACATGCTGTAATTTGGCAAGTAAGAGATGTAGCTCCATCCGCTCTTATTAAGGGAAATCTCAACAGAATCCAACTTGACCTCCGAACCGGAAACTGACAACGTCTGCTCCTCATCGGAATGGATTTTGAACATGTTCGTATTGTTGAGTACGACACCCGTGTTCACCCATTGATTCTTAACCGCAGAATAGTTGGCCGACTTGTTGCTCAAATTCTTGACGATGCTGTTTGCATTCCAATTTCCACCTTGCAAATAGGTGTCGATATCAGACATATTCTCGCTTGCCAAGTTGAAGGATACCCAGTTCCAACCCTTCTTCAACTGGATGTTTTGGTATTTAACCGTTCCGTTGGAGAATACGATTGGGCTTGTAGGCTCACCATAAACCTTGTTATCGTCAAACTTCACATTGGTAAACGCTGAAGCCTCGGACATAAGACCCTTACTAGCATCCCAAATACGATAAGTCAATTCGTGCGTAGAAGATTTATCGGAATAAACCGTCAACAACGCATACCACATATCCAACGTCTTGTCGTAACTCATGTGAGCTACACCGACGCACTCACCGTTGTAGAAGGCAGCCAGCATATCGTTCGTGTCTTTGGAGAACTGACCGTCCACCTTAATTTGAGCGAAGACAGCCATGCTATACTCATACTTGTTCGGATCGACATTCCAATCTGGCGTGTTGCCCTCCACCGTCACGTTAAGAGCGAGCGGCTCCGTCACGTTGTTGGAGTTGGTCAAATAAACCACCTCGTCGTAAGTACCGACAGCCAATGATGGATCGATCTCAAATTGGATGGTCTGCTTCTCCAATGGGTTGATAACACCAGACTCGGAAGAAGCGCTCAACCAAGATGGCATGTCCTTCAAACTGTAGTTGATGACAGAACCACCCTTGTTCACAATTGGCATCTCGAACGCATACGGTTCGTTCTCTTTCTTGTTAATGGTCAAAGCATCATCCATCCACTTCAACTGGTTGCGGTCGATATACGCACTCCAAGTGATTGGAGAGAGGATATAGTTACCATTCACATCCTGAACCTTGTTGACCGTGAAGTTAACAATGGTCTTCTCTATGCGGTAGTCAGTCTCTTGCAAGTTGATAATCAAGGCATCGTTGTTAACCACCCAATCGAACAACAAAGAAGCGGTTGCGCCCTTCGTCTTGACAGGAGGAATGTTAACAGACTCGGAGACATTACCCTCAATGGTGGCAAATGTCAATTTTTTTCCACTCGCATCAACAGCATCGTTGCCTTTATCATCTAAAGTAAATTGCATTTCAGATCTTCCTTGAACATTAACATAATGTTCAAATGGATAGTAGAGCAACAAGCCCATCTCGTCCCCGTTTGACTTTTGGTTGTAGAATGATTCGATTTGAGACTGCTGACGATACAAGTTCCAAAGACGAACCTCATCCACCTTACCCGTGAAATATTGGTCAATCGTCCTATCTAATGTATCTCGAACCTCCTGCCAGACACGAGCACCTGCGAACATCCTATCAGAAGCAATACTTTCCACTTGTTCAGCAGCAAAGTATGTATTCAACTCACCATCCATATAGATACGGGCAATGCCAGAAGAACGGTTGACCGCCAAAGTGAAGTTGTGCCAATTGTTGTCGGCATACTTACCATCCACAACCACTGTGTTTCCGTTGTGCCGGAAGGTAAGGTCACCCTCTTCATTAAATCCTACGCTGAATACCTTAGACGGATCTTCACCCTTGCCATCGATTCCGTTACCATTAGAGAGAATGGTTTGGTTTTTCGCACCAGGTTGGGCATTGAACCAGAACTCTAACGTGAAGTCCATAGCAGAAGAAACAACAGCCGCACCCGTGTTCATAGACACATAGCTAGCACCATCAAACTCAGCTGAGCGTCCCTCAGGCAATGCCCAAGAAGCACCCTTCATCACGAGGTTCGCACCACGAGCCTTATCCTCCGTAGCCGTTCCTTTTGCCTCTTCCATCTCATAGTAAGCAACCAAGTTCAGCTCGTTGCCCGACAATTGAGTCGTGCTGTTGCCTTGGATAGCGGCCAACGAACGGACAGCATTCCAGATACGGAACTGATCCACCTTTCCATTGAAGTTGCCCGATTGGGTTGCCACGTTGCGACCCACCTCGACAACACCATTACCCTTGTAAGCACCCACCTTAACCGCATTGATAGCAGCCATGTAGTTGACGTATGCCGTC
>JAGCWQ010000208.1 GCA_017961765.1 Paludibacteraceae bacterium
TAGAACTATTAAGCGTTCCAGATACTTTCTTTATAACACCAAAGTTGTTTAAAAATACTGCTTCGTAAGAATATGAAGTTGATGCATTTCCTGTCCAAAGCGTAACGGCTTGGTTGGCAGAACTATTGATGTTTCCGCAATTTCTGTAGATTACATTAGAACTTGAGTTCTTAATTGCGATGTACCATGAATTTGCTTTTGAAACATTAAGAATAACTTTACCGGAACTGCCTGTCGTAACTGAGTTATAGGTTATGTTGATGTTGTGATCAACTGCAAATTCGGGGTTAATCTTAGCTTTGAATTTAGCTCCTTTCTTCGCATTGAAACCTTTTCTCAATTTTATGTTTTTCCCAGCTTCAAAATCTAAATTTGAATTGGAATAAACAGTCAAAGAATTCCCTGATGGTGCAATGATGTTTTTCGAACCGCATTCGTACAAGTTTGAATTGGCTGATACTGAGGAATATCCGAAATACACATTGGTTGAAGTACGAGGATAAGTAGGGGATATTCCTACTACAGCTCTTTGCCATTGTGCGGCATTAGTGGATACGTATTCACTACTGCTTCCTGTTGCAGTACCTGACAAGTTGTAGAGTACGTTGTCCCCACTACCGTTCCATCCAAAGTTGATGTAAAACATGCTGGATTCATCATGACCACAGATTAAAAACGTGTGACCTGCTGTAGGCGAACCGCTGCCATCATTTTTATATCCAACATAAACGACAGGTCTTCCTGCTTTTACTTCTGTTCGAAGCATGTTGATCCAATGGCTATTAGAATAATCCGACCTTAAATACTTTTGTAAGTATGAATATCGGAACATGCCGAGGGCTTCTGTTCTAGGCCATGCTCCAGAACCTTGTAATCCGTAAGTCATGTGGCATGCTAAGCCTGTTTTCCAGGAAAGGTTTGCAACTTGTTCTATTTCTGCTGCACTTCTTCCTGAAAGTGTGTATGGCATCAGACTCCAATCGTATTTGTCATAATATGTATTGTTGTTTTTATCGGTAACGATTGAGTGAGATGGCCATTTCCATTTCCACATCAATTGAGCAAGAGCTGTTCCTGTACAACCAACGTAGGTGTGTTGAGTGCCTGAAACTGGACATTTGTTGTTGTATGGACTTCCTTGCCCCCATTGTACGCAGTATCCGACGCTTGGATCATACATTAATGATTGGCTAATCTGATAGGAACGTAAGTTTTCGCTATTGCTTCCATCGTAGTTGATTAGGTCGCTCCACATTTGGTGAACTTCCACGTTTTTAGATCTAAGCGCATTGCGCTGTGCTGTGATGTTTGCTCCATATAGATCTAGCAGGAAGTTCATGCCGTCGGGTCTTTCTTCCTTGTCGATTGTAAATGAGCCTTCTTTTGAGTAACCTAGTATCGGATCAACATTATCGTTCCTTGAAACCAGAACCCAACCGCCTCCTGTAAAGTTGAAAGCATAAATGGAAACTTCTCCATTATGATACTCTTTGTCAATTCTTTCTATGCCTCTTTTTTCTCCTGTCTTTTTCCAAAAATAGTTGGATGCCACAGTTTTCGCTAAATCTTCGTTTATGACATCTGCAAAAGAAGTCAGAGAATAAGATAGGCCTAATAGAAGAATTCCGACTTTTCTAAAATTCTTTTCCATTATACTGCCTATTATTTTTCTAACATTTCAAATTTAGCCTTCAAAGCCTTGTTCTCTTTCTCCAATTGAATCATGTGAAGAGTCAACTCCTCTACTTTTTCAAGCAAGAGGTTGCTCATTTCAGACACGCTCATGCCGTTCTTTGCCATTTCGGCAGCAGAAGGAACGCCAGGCAAGTGCTTGTTCTCTTTTACGAATGACTCGACTTCGCCAAGTGATTTCAAATTGTAGTTCTCGTCGAAAACATAGTCGGCTGCATTGTTCATGTCAACTGTGATGTCTGATGTTCGGATCTTCTCTGAGTTGACTTCAACCACATTGAGCTCGTCTTTACAAGTCAATTTTCCGTTAATTGTCACGTCTCCTCTATCAAAGTAGAAAGATGAGGCTGCGAAGATTATTGGATAATAACTACCTTGGTAACTGCTTGTAGACATAGCGAAATGTGTTGCGTTTCCGCCCAACAAGTTAGAGTATGTCTCTCTTGTTAGTGACAATCTTGCTCCGTATCCACTTAGTGAGTACAAGGTTATTCCTACGGAATTTCCGGATAGTTGCATTTGTCCGTCAATGCCTACACTGATAGGCGCTTTAACTATTGGCCCGTTGCCTGTCCTGTTTGGATCATCGGATGATAGAACGAGGCTTTTTGAGGCGTTAGGCTTGATATAAAATCCTGCGTTAGAGTTAGTTCCTCCAATGCCTACATTTGAACCAGAAGTTTGAAGAGTTTGAGCGTTTGCACTCAATGCACATGCGGCCATTGCAGATCCGCAAATAACAGTTCTTAAAATTGCTTTAAACATAATGAAAAATTTTATGGATTCAGATAATGATTATTATGGATGTCCAGCTCGAATCCATCAGCTAAAATCCACTTTTTTGATTAATTGATGAGTTTCATCTCAGGCACCAAATACCGCTAGATGGGTATTCGATGATTGCGTTCTCTCATTGACGTGTACTGGTTTTCACAAGGAGTGAAAATTTGCTCTATTGATTGAAGTGTGTGTTCAATAAATGTAACGTTTTGTTCAAGAATTCTGTACAAAAGTATTTCTAATTTTTAAAATTTAATACTTGATATATAAAAATAATTTTATTAAAATATTTCGCGAGGCTTGATTGGATGTGTATGTTTATGAAATCTGAAATGTTAAATTGAATATTTGGTATGGTATTTCTGTAATATGGAAATGCTTTCTTTTGCTTTCTGTTTGTCTCCTCTCTTTTGGCTTGTTGTATTGCGTTGAATGTTTGTAACTTGTTTGTTTATAATGTGTTGGATATGTTTGCGAAATTTATTTTTGCCCTAAAATTTATATGTTTTTTTATTTAATCGTGTTTTTAATAATGTTTTATTCTTGAAAAACTTCTTATAAAATAAATAGCTTTTAATAATTGTTATTTTGGATGTATTTTGTATAAATATTCCTTCGGAGAGCTCCGAAAATGGAGTGAAATAGGTCTAATTTTTTTATATTTTTTTCTGCTTTTTTGTTGAATAAAGTCTGTTTCCCGCCTTTTTCTCCTCTTTCTTCTCTTCTCGTCAAAAAAAATGCAGAGGTTTTCTGCCGTGAGAAATATTTCAATAATTTTGTCTTCGGAGATTATGCAATTGTTGTGTTTCTCTTCCTAAAACTAAAAAATGACCATGTACGAACCCGTAGTTCCTTCTTTCTTAGGTGTCAAACACGTTGATTCAGCGGAAGTCCAGCCGGTGTTGCCCTATATCGATTGGACCTATTTTTTTCATGCTTGGCGTGTCTCTGGAAATTTCAAGGGAATTGAAAAGATGTGCAAATGTGAATCTTGTAGGCAGCAATTCCTTTCCCGTTTTCCTCTGTCAGAGCAGGAGAAGGCTTCTGTCGCTTGGCGTCTGTTCCACGATGCACGTGAACTATTGGGGCGTTTGGTGACGGAGCAAAGGCTTGTGTTAAGATCGGCACTCTGTTTTATGGAAGCTCGTTCGGAAGAGGATGCCATCCTTTTCCTAGACAATGGTGAGGTGGTGTTCCGAATGCCTACGCTAAGGCAACAGCATCCTAGCGAACGGAGCAACTATTGCTTGTCGTTGTCCGATTTCATCTCTCCCAAGTCCGACTATATCGGTCTTTTTTGTGTCTCCGTGGCTGGAGCTCAATCGCTTTCCGATGAGTTCCGGAAGGTGGGCGATGATTATTCTTCCATTTTGGTAGAGAGCGTTTCCGACCGTTTGGCGGAGGCTTTCTCAGAATGGTTGCACAGACAGGTGCGTAAGCATATTTGGGGCTATGCTCCTAATGAGGAGTTGTCGATTGAGGAGATTCGTAAATGTCGGTACCAAGGGATTCGTCCGGCGGTTGGTTATCCTTCGTTGCCCGACCAATCCTTGATTTTTGATGTTGGAAAAATCTTGCAGTTGGATAAGATTGGCGTGCAACTGACTGAGAATGGTGCCATGCGCCCCAACTCTACGATATGCGGATTGTATATCTCCCATCCCCAGTCCAACTATTTCATGGTGGGGAAGATTGGGGAGGATCAGTTGTCCGATTATGCAGCCAAACGAGGGAAGACGGTGGCGGAGATGCGTCGTTGGTTGGCTGGAGTTTTATGATTGTTAGATGTAAAAAATGATATAGTATGAGTAAATTGCAAGAATTGAAATCGGCTTCCATGGGAGCTTTTGTCTTGGGAGTCTTGCTTTCCTCGTGTGGGGGAAATTCCAATCAGAGTGACCAAACTGAAGTGACGGAAGATTCTGTAGCCGTCCTTTCCGAACAAGTCGATCCGTTGCCTTCTACGGCACAGAAAAAGGATGCTGCGTATGGGTATATTGCTTATATCCAAAATGAAGGAAAAGGGGAGATGAGTGAGACGAATTCTGTTTGGATAACGGATGAGAAAGGTCAGAATGCAAGGAAAATATGTACCTCCAACGATAGTAACAGGAAGGTGTTCGCATGGAAAACCGAAGGTGAGCCTTGCTCGTTGACGGATGTACTTGCCGCCGATGAGGTGAAGATTGTGAAGGATGCGAAGTCGGATAGAGTCTATTTGGTAGTGTCAGGCTGTCCCGATATGCGTAACATTTATTCTTACTTGATCCAGATAGATCCACAATCGGATTCTTGTATCCACATCCCTGCCGCCGAGAATTTCGAGGGCTATAAGGCGGAGAACAATTCTCTCTGTTTCTATAACTATGGCTATCATGATGAGGGCGGACGTTATCGCTATGCTCTTTTCTATGATTTTAATGGAAAACTGCTTTCTAAGGGAGAACCGGAGAATGAGTGAAAATAGCAAGAGAGCCGAACCCCATCAGGGACTCGGCTCTCTTTTTGAAGAGACTAACTTCCGCTATTAGAAGTTAGGTAGCAAATATTCCTTTTGATTGGAAAATATATTGTCTATACTGTTGATTTCGAGGAAGGTTGTTCCTCCACCCATGTTTTGGCTACCGCTTAGATAAGCCACCTTGTCGCTGAATTTTAGATATCCGTTTTCAATCAACATTTTCAATGCTGCGAAGAAATAGTGGCGGGTGTCCTCTTTCTCAGGCTGATATATAGGTGTCACGCCGTAGGAGAGTGCCAATTGGCGGATGAGTGGCTCTTTGTAACAGATGGCGAGAACGGGACAATTGCCTCGATAGGCGGCCAAATGGCGGGCGGTCTTACCTGTGTAGCTATCTGTGATGATGGCTTTCGTGTGGAGTAACTCCATGGAATCTACGGCTTGCTTAGCGAGGAACGAAGTGATGTCGTTGTCGTCGTGAGGCGGAATCTTGATGTCGTTGTCCTTCAACTTGGTCTTCTCTGCCTCTGCAGCGATTTTTGCCATGGTGCGGACGGCTTCGATAGGATATTTACCGTAAGTGGTCTCACCGCTGAGCATCAATGCGTCTGTGCGGTAGAAGATGGCGTTGGCGATGTCGGTCACCTCCGCACGGGTTGGTCTTGGGTTGTTGATCATCGTGTGGAGCATCTGCGTCGCTACGATGACGGGCTTCTTGGCAATGACGCTCTTTCTGATGAGAACACGTTGGATGCCAGGTATTTTCTCTTGCGCCACTTCGATTCCGAGGTCTCCACGGGCAATCATCAGACCGTAGGCGTGTTCCAAAATCTCGTCGGCGTTATCAACACCTTCTTGGTTCTCGATTTTGGCGATAATTTTGATGTCGCTGTGGTGTTCGTCCAATATCTGTTGGATGTCGATGACGTCCTGCTTGTTGCGTACGAAGGAGTGTGCGATGAAGTCGATTTTTTTGTCGATGGCGTAGAGGATGTTTCGTTTGTCGCGCTCTGTCAACGAAGGAAGGTTGATGCGGGTGCCAGGGACGTTCACGCTCTTCCTATTGCCTAGCACTCCGTCGTTTTGGGCTTCGCAAAGAAGGTAATCTTCTTCTTTGGCTAAAACCTTCATTCCGATTTCGCCGTCATCGAATAGGACATTTGTTCCCACTTTGACGTCGTTTACGAAATCCTTGTAGCTGACGGCAATCATCTCTTTGGTGGAGATGAGGTCGGGATCGCCTTTGATTTTTATGCGGTCGCCTGTGCGGATGTCGATGGGGTTGTCCACTTTGGTCGTTCTGACTTCGGGACCTTTGGTGTCGATGAGGATGCCGATCTCGTTGGATACGGCGCGGATGTTGCCGATGACGCGGTCAAAACCCTCAATGTCCATGTGGGCCGAGTTGAGTCGGGCAACGTTCATACCCTCGTTGAAGAGGGCGCGGATGAAATCCACATCGCATCGTATATCCGATATGGTGGCGATGATTTTTGTCTGTTTCTCCATATTTCTTTAATTTGGTGATTGTGACGAGGTAAAGTGGTTGAA
>JAGCWQ010000026.1 GCA_017961765.1 Paludibacteraceae bacterium
ATGAATTGTTCTTTCTTGTCTCCTTCAGGATGTCCGTTCTTTTCCTTCTTTTCTTAAGATTGACGGTCGCTTGTTATGCTTTTCCTGTCTCTTTCCTTTTCGTCTATCGCCAATTCCTCAAAGATCTCTCTTTTCGTACCTCCCTCGTAGCCTCCGCTACTTCGGTGTCAATCTGCTTTGCAAAGTTAAACAAAGTTTCTTAATCCACAAAGAACTTTTGATTATTTTTTTCGTCTCAGCGAGTTTGTTTCTCAAAAGCGGATGCAAAGGTATAGCATCTTTTCATTAGTTCCAAATATTTATCACACTTTTTTCAAAATAAAAATAAATTCAATTGATTATCAATACAATAAAAAGTATAAAAAAGTATCGTCAAAACGAGAGATCAACGTATTTTCCCCTACAAAACGAGGATATGAATAACAAAAGAGCCCATGACGGCACTTGTCTGAAGGTCGATTACTCAAACAGCACACATATAGCAGAAAAAAAGAAGCCCGCAAACAACCGTTTACGAGCTTCTTGGCTTATTGTAATGTCTATACCTAAATCAGAACTTCCAACCCAAAGTTGCCATAATATTCAGATTCGTCAAAGGATCATCTGAAATTGGAGAGTTTGCTGGCAAGTAGTCATACAACTTTTCATTCTGTCTCTTATAGACCACAGCACCATCCACATAGAAACAATCTGTCCTATAGCCGAAACCACCCGTCAAATAGAGCGTCTCCTGTGGCAATGAAACAGGATAGTCGGAAGAGTAATAATTCTCATCCGCATCCTTGTTGACAGGAGCCGTAACGAAGGCAGCACCCAAACGAGCTGCAAAACCTTTAGCCACGTTGACCTCAACACCCGCCTTGATTGTATGGGTTGCAGACATATACTCGTTTATACGCTCCTTCTCATCCGTCTCATCAAAGTTCACATATCCAGTTGTCCACACATTATTTGCATTTACGCCAGAAACATCGCCATCGACATCAGAAATACGCATTGCAGAATAATCAGCAAATTGATATTCCAAACCAACAATAGCTCTCTTTCCGATAACGAAGCCCATACTAGCCTGCAACTTCAAAGGAGTCTGCAAATCGTAAGATATGTCCGTCGCAGAAATTTCCGTGCCTGCATGAGCCGAGTTTTTATCGTTATAATCCATATTTTGATCCGTATATTGATCAATGGACCAGAAGGTAGGCGTATGGAAAGCAAAACCGAGCCTAAAGAAATCCGTTACACGAGCAATGGCACCCAACTTAAAGTTAAAGCCGGCACCCGTTGCCTCATAGTAGTTGTCAAGGTACCAACTCTCATCCGGATTATAAAAGAACTCGTCGTAATTTGCCTTTTGCGTGTAATCCAAGCTTGTCACGCCCAGACCGATACCCCAATAGAAACGATTGCTGATATTCATACCATAAGAGAAGTCCCATTCTCCCATGCTACCTTTTTCTTTAAACCTAACACGGCTATCGATGGTCTCTCCCTCGACCAATACAGAATTATAATTGTCATCCAACAATCCTAATCTATTCGCCTCATATAGGACAGCGTCAGAAGCATGAACTTTCATATCGTCTGTCATGGAAGTCTTCTGATACCTCCTCTTTATGCTTGAATAACGGTCAAAATTCTTCAACCTATTATAAGAAATACCGAATGAAGAGGTAACATATCCCCTTTTCCTTCCGCTGTTGGCGAAGTTGAGGATGAGACCAAAGTTATTGATATTGCAACCCAAAGAGTTGTCGTTTGTCACATAGAGATTGGGAGTAAAGGTGAAGTCCCATTTGCTATAGACACCCAAACCAGCAGGGTTGTCTTTCATGGTAGTAGCATTTGCGCCCAAGGCACCGAAAGCACCACCCATGGCAGAATAACGAGCCGTACCCAAAATAGGGTCCTCACGGCTGATAGTCAACGCATCGTATGCGTTCTGAGCCGAAACCGACCCCCATCCCAAAACCAAGCCCAATGCGGCCAATCCTAATCTTCTCATATTTTAGTCAATTTTATTCTTTAAAATATATACAAACAATTTACGGAGAGAAGACCCATGCCCGAAGCAAGTCCGACACGAGCCTTCCCCTTTTATTCTCTACTTATCCTTTCTTATCTGCCACGAGAACCACCCCTTGAAGAGCCGCCGCCTCTTGAGCTTGAAGAGCCTCTTGAACTTGAAGAACTACCTCTGCTAACAGAAGAGCTGCTGGAAGAACTTGAGCTGCTTCTCAAAGAGGAAGAAGAACTACCTCTGGATGATGAGCTACTTCTTGAAGAAGAATCACTGCTTCTCACTGAGGAACCTCTTGAAGAAGATTCACTGCTTCTCACTGAAGAACTGCCCCTTGAAGTATCGCTGCTTCTCAATGAAGAGCTACCCCTTGAAGAAGAACTAGACCTTGTGGAGGCGTTGCTTCTAACGGAAGAGCCCTCAGAAGACCTCAATGAAGAAGAGGAACGAGTGTTCGAAGATCTTCTATCCCTGAAAGAGTCACGGGCACTACGAGATGAAGAAACCGCCCTGCCACTTGAACGGAACGACCTATTGTAAGGACGATAAGCGGTATGGTGAGCACGATAATAGCTGCTACCATAGTAATGGCGTGAATGCCAAGGACGTCCGTAATAATAGGTGTAACGTGGGTGATAGTAATATGGCGAACCATAGTAATAATAAGATGGATAGCCATAATAGCTATAGTAAAAACCGTACGTAGGGTAACCATAATAGTAGGAACGACGGTATGGACCATAGTAATTCCAAGCCCATGGATCGTAGGTATAGACATTTACGGTTGTCTCAGCCGTAGAAGGCTGCTCGTAAATATTCAAATCTGCGTCATGGTATTTTTGAAGACGACGGGAATAGACAAAATCCGACTCGTCATCCACATAGAGCGTATCGTCCAGATACTTCTCCGCATATTCCAAACGCGCCTTTTCTGCATTCAACTCGGCACGGCGAACTCTCTCCAAATCGGCTTGACGCTCCAACCTTGCCTTCTCAGCAGCCTCCTGAGCCGCCTTAACAGAATCAGCCTCAGCATTAGCCTCAGCCTCGGTCACGTACAACTCGTCTTGCGCATAAGATGCCCAAGTGAACATCATCATGGGTATAGCCAACCAAAATTTTAACTTATTCATAATCTAAACCTCCTAAATTTTGTTCTCCGTCGCCGAAGAAAGAAAACATAAACATTTCTTTTGCGGGGAGTCCCCCTTGGCGATTACCGCCCTTTTGTTTATCTTTGTCCATCGCAAAGATAATTAAAAAAAAGACTTTCGCAATCATAAATTACATACGGTTGCCTTTGCGTCCCTCTTTTGTCAATTAGACAAGGGCAAATAAGAATGGTTTAATCGAGATAAAAAATATATGGATTATTTTGAATTTCTGTTCAAGTACAACCTTGAAAACGACTATATAGCAGACTTGCTTTCCGCTGAATTGGGCGAAATTGGATTCGAAAGTTTCGTAACTGGAAACGAGGGACTTACCGCCTACATTCCTTCCAACCTCTACGACGAAACCCGTTTGAACGACCTCATAGCCAACTTCGAATACGACAAGACGGTGAGCTACACAAAAAAATTCGTCGAGGGACAGAATTGGAACGAGGAGTGGGAAAAGCACTACTTCCAACCCATCATCTTGGGCGACGACTGCGTTATCCACAGCACCTTCCACAAGGATATCCCCCATGCCCAATACGACATCCTGATCGACCCTAAGATGTCCTTCGGAACGGGTCACCACGAGACGACCTCCCTCATGTTAAGAGCAGTGCTCAACACCGACGTGAAAGGAAAGTCGCTGCTCGACATGGGTTGCGGAACAGCCGTCCTTGCCATTCTGGCCGCCAAGAAGGGAGCCTCCCCCATCCTGGCTATCGACATAGACGAATGGGCCTATAAGAACTCACTCGAAAACATCGCACTGAACCACGAAGAGGAGATCCGCGTGGAGATGGGCGGGGCAGAACTGCTCGGGGCAGAGAAATTCGACATTATCCTTGCCAACATCAACCGCAACATCCTGCTCCATGACATGGCCCGCTATGCAGAATGCATGCATTCCGGCTCCGAACTGTATATGAGCGGATTCTACGAGAGGGACATCCCCGTCATCGACGAAGAGGCTAAAAAACACGGATTGCAACTGATCGGCCACGAAGAGAAAAACCTTTGGGTCGCAGTCCATTATAAGAAAATATAGGTACAGCCTTCCTGGTTGTCATCAAGAAACAGGGGCGGCCGTCCAGGTCGCCCTCCATAAAAAATAAAAACCTGTAGTATGCAAACAAACCCACAATTAGAACTCGCCAACGAGTTACTAAAAAACACGGATACCCACCTATTTTTAACGGGAAAAGCCGGAACAGGGAAAACCACTTTCCTCAAAAATTTAAAACTCGAATCCCCGAAAAGGATGGTCGTCGTAGCCCCCACAGGCGTAGCTGCCATCAATGCCGGAGGCGTGACCATCCACTCCTTCTTCCAATTGAACTTTGGCCCCTACATCCCAGGAACTCCAGTCAACCCCAAGGAGCTATACCGTTTCCGGAAGGAGAAAATCGACATCATACGGAGTTTGGACCTGCTGGTCATCGATGAAATCAGTATGGTACGAGCCGACCTGCTCGACTCCATCGACAACGTCCTGCGACATTTCCGAAGAAGCCAAGATCCCTTCGGAGGCGTTCAACTGCTAATGATCGGAGACATACAACAGTTGGCTCCCGTCATCAAAGAGGAGGAATGGATGCTACTACAAGACCATTACGACACCCCATTCTTCTTCAGCAGCCTTGCATTAAAGAAGACCTCCTACGCCTGCGTGGAACTAAAGACCGTCTATCGACAGGCAGACAACAAATTTGTCGGAATACTCAACAGCATCCGCGAAAACAGAGCCGATGCGGAGACACTCAAAATACTAAACAGCAAATACATAGCCAACTTCAACCCCAGCGACGAGGAGGGCTACATCCGACTCACCACACACAACAGCCAAGCCCAAGAGATAAACAAGAGGAAACTGGAGGCTCTCCCTTCCGAAAGCAAATTCTTCAAGGCTGGCATTTCGGGCAACTTCCCCAAGGAGGGCTACCCTACCGAAGAGAATTTGGAACTCAAAGAGGGGGCTCAAGTCATGTTCATCAAGAACGACCCTTCGCCAGAAAAGAAATACTACAACGGTAAAATCGGGCGCATCTCCCATATCGGGAAGGACGACATCACCGTGATAAGCGACGAGGGAGAGGAAATCTTCGTCCTGCGAGACAAATGGGAGAATATCAAATATACGATCAACCCGGAGACCAAGGAGGTGGAGGAGAGCCTCGACGGAACATTCGAACAGTTTCCTCTCAAAACGGCATGGGCCATCACCATACACAAAAGCCAAGGTCTCACCTTCGAAAAAGCCATCATCGACGCGCAAGCCTCGTTCTCGCATGGACAGGTATATGTGGCACTCAGTCGATGCAAATCGTTGGAGGGATTGGTCCTCAGTTCGCCCATCACCAGCAGTTCCATCAAACGAGACCCCAGAGTGGACAGTTTCAACGAGCAGTCGCAAAAACTCGTTCCGACAGAGGATGCCATCGCCCAAATGAAACGCAACTACTATGCGAAACTTCTGGTCGAACAATTCGACTTCAAACCGCTATTCGCCCATTTCCTCGCTTTGAAAAGAATCGTCGATGAGAGTTTTTGGAAACTATACCCTGAAATCGAGAAACTGTTCAACGAGACGGAACCCAAAATCAAGTTGGAGGTCAAAGAGGTATCGGAGAAATTCATCCAACAACTGAACCAACTACTCGGCAAGTGCGCTGACGCAGAAAGCGACACTTTCCTCAAGGAACGCATTCAAAAAGGAGCCGACTACTTTTTAGGGAAACTCCGCACGACAATAGCCTCAACGGTGCAACAAGCCGAGTCCATCGAGACAGACAACAAGGAGATACGGAAAGACCTGAACGCCGCTTTGGAGCTAATCGAATCCGACATCCTAATCAAGAACGCCACCCTACCCCTCTGCAAAGAAGGGTTCATGGTGCTCGACTACCTCAAAGCAAAGGCAAAAGCCTGTGTCACGGGAGAAGAGAAGGAGGAGAAATCAAAGCGAAAGAACAAGGATTCGAAAGTTGCTATTCCTCAAGAGATTAAGTATAAAGAGCTCTACACCCAACTTCGTAGTTGGAGGAAAGAGACAGCAGACAGTCTTTCTCTCCCAGCCTATGTTGTCCTTTCCCAAAACGCCCTCATGGGCATCAGCAACTACCTGCCCACCACAGAAAAAGAGTTGGACAAGATTTCTGGAATAGGTAGCCGAACCATCAAAAAATACGGAAAGGAAATTATAGACATCATTGAGCAATGTATCCGCCAATATGGTTACGAAAAAGAGGAGAACCTCTTCCTGCAAGCAGAAAAAAAGGAACAACGCAAGGAGAAGAAAGAGAAAGAGGACACCTACCAAGCCACATTGAAACTATTCGAAGAGGGGAAAAGCATCGAGGAAGTTGCAAAACTCCGCAACTTAGCAACCAGCACCGTCGAAGTCCATCTCTACAAATTGGCTTTGCAAGGAGTCGTGGACATCAACCTGCTCTGCCCTCCTGAAAGGATGGAAAAACTCATCCAAGCCTGCAAAGAGTCGCCCGATGCAGAGAACAAGGAACTTAAAGAGAAACTCGGTTGCTCATGGAGCGAATTGCACTATGCACGAGAAAAAGCGAAGGACAACTAACCCCCATTATTGAAGGGTTTGGCATAAAGGACAATTTTTAGGATAAAAGGCACGCAAAGCACTAATAGACAACGACCTACTATCGTTTAAAACTTTATTGGAATCGAAAGAGTATTTTCTTTTGAGGCCGATCTTCGAATGAGTTTTGAGTTTGGAGATCATCTTATTTGTGGCTTTCTTATTTATGGATTCATTTTTGTGGGTTTAGTTATCAGACTCATCTATGTGATGATAATCTTAGCAGCAAAAGTGTCTAATCCGATTTCTGAAATAAAATGATGATACGGAATTTCATTAACATCATAGTAATTACCATGAAGCTAATAGGCGTCCTTATTGCAGTGGCTGTGATGCCCGTATTGTTGTTCGTCCTATTTGCGTGGATAACCACATCGGATGCTTACGTGTGGAATTATACAGATCTCAGAAACGATGTATATGAATATTTTGCCGCATCAGATGAGAAATTCGATTTAAGATTAGATACTGAGTATGATAAATTTGAAAAGCGATGGATTTATTTGTGTACCAATAGTGATTCACTTACTTTTGATAGTCTTCTGACGTCAATGCTTTCCTTCCGCACCCAATCGGGAGAATTGAAGGACGAAAGAATCATGGGTTGGATTCTTGACCGATGTCCCTCCTCAAAATATGCTAATGTGGCGGCCCTGAAAGACTCGTTTCTGACGTTAAAACAAGATACCACTTGGCACGATGCAGGTCGATTGAATGATGTGGCCTCCTTTGTCTCTTGCTTGAATACAAGCCTTTGTTATATGACAGATTCTTTAATGTGGAAAGGAAATGATGACAGTGCGTATGACAGGGAAATGTATTATTTTAATTGGCTTAGACATAAGGATGATATTCAAGAATACGTGCGTAATTCAGACAGCTATCATTTTTGGAGTAATCCAAGCTATTGCTATATGGTCCATAGTCTTGACTATTTGGAATATAAAACAGACTCCGTGAAAGTTGACAGTATGTTGATTATATTACTTAAATTCAGAGATAAAAACGGCATCATTCAAGGCAATGGGATACATCGAGCAACAATTGAGCATATAAGAAACACCCAAAGAAAACATTTGTTACCCTATATCCAACAATTGAGAGATTCATTTGATAGCTATCCGTCTGATATGAGGTTTGATACCCAAAGGTCTTGTGGGAACACGGTGATGAATCGAAATATAAAAGGTGAAATTGAGGAGGATATAAAGGGAATCATTCGCCAAATTAAGGAATAACCCTTAATTTAGCAACTATGAAGACAATGAATGCTGCTAACTCAAATGATAAAACACAAAAAATGAAAATAAATAAGGAGAAGATTGTCGTTCTTTTTTCAATGGCAATAAACATATTATTGATGTTGGAATCTTCCTATGGCCTTTATTATTATAATTTTCCACAAGGGTTGTATCCTTTTATTATTCCTAATCGAGTCTTAATCATTAATTCAATTATTGGTATAGTTGGAATATATATATCCATACTTCAATATAAAGGTAAATTTGGAATGAAAAAATTCTTGTGTATAATGGCGATGATATGGTTTTTTGCTTTTGCGAATTATATAAGTTTGTAGAAGGAAAATTCGTTCGAAAGCGTTTTTTTCAGGTACGCAGAAAGATTGCGTGGCGGCTCGTTTACTTCGCATCGTGAATCCTCCATTCGGGTTGTCGGATGGGGTGCCGCAAGAATAAAGAGTTGAAAAATCAGTCGTCAATGATTTAAAGCAACAGCGTTTTATGTTTGAAGAATACCAAAACACAAGCGGACAGGTAAGTGGACATGATTATGTGGACCTAGGCCTCCCAAGCGGTAATTTATGGGCGACCTGCAACCTTGGTGCACATAAACTTCACGAACATGGGGATTACTTCGCATGGGGAGAAACATCTCCTAAGAAGTTGTATGCTAACACAAACTACAAGTTCGGGGAAGAAGGCTTCTATTCAAAATATTGTGTATATAAAGAATTTGGAGTACTAGACTATAAAATCATACTGGAGGAAATGGATGATACAGCAAGAGCTATTTTGGGGGATTCTTGGTATATACCAACTCA
>JAGCWQ010000209.1 GCA_017961765.1 Paludibacteraceae bacterium
AAAGGTTCATTGCCCGTTCATCAGAGTAGCGCGTGTAATTGTATATATGTGCAGTGTCCCGATAGATGTAATCACGAATTGGCTTATGAACCATCAATTCCGACTTCTTGCAAGAGTATGATGAATATGGGAAAGTGCATTTGACAGTAAAAAAGAACCAATGGTTGCCTATCCGCAAAGAATCTTTGTAGTCAAGCGTCTTATAGCATAATTTCAGCACATCGGAACGGCTAAACTCATATTCACATGAATCTTCCATAAAGTACATAGGCGGCAAGTCGGAAATATACCTATGACACGTGCAATCCACATTTATCGGTTCACTATTTGCTTTGTTTTGTGCATCCGCAGAAGCGGACATAAGTAAAAAAGCGAGTACCGCACTGATGTAGCACAGATATTTACCTGAGCATTTATGATTATTAAACAATCCCATCATTCCTAAAATGTTTTTTGATGAATGTTCAACAAATATACTGATTATTAGGCAAAACCAACGAAGGAGAACTCCCTGCAAACATTTTCCCTCTATTGCTCCTCCTCGCATATTTTAAAGAGGGGCAACAAACGATCACCCGTTGCATTTTTACGATGTACACTGATAGTTACTGAATCCATTACCGCATAGTCGAACGCAAAGTCATCGCAGGAAAAATATATTGTGTCGTTGGAGATGCGATACGAACCCTTTGTTTCTTTTATCCCGAAACATACGGATCGATCCACGAAACTACCATCCTCCCTGAAATATAGCGTAGTACCACATCCGCCACCTCCTTCATGATAGGCCTTAAATTTAATGGGCATTACCTCCTCTTGGGGACCTCTGACAATCCCCATCGGGTAAGCGACGATTAGGCAGAGCGTTGCCGCCATCACTATACATTCAATCACATTCTGTTTCGAGCGATCCGTCCCCTTTATCAAGGGATAAACTTTCCTGACGAAACAGGCGAAAAGGGCCATCACACAGATAAGCAGCAACGAATAAATTAGAAAAGCAAGAGGAAAGAACACCTGCATTCTCTCCTTCCAAAGGAACTGAGTGTTTACTGCCAGAAGCAGCAGAATGGTTAATATGAGTGTTTGGGATGGTTTCATGGAAATTTCAATTAGATAGTCCAACAAATTTACGGATTGTTAGGCAAGGCTCAGAAGGGTCGCAAGACAACAATCTGTCTTGCCAACCCATACTACACAATCGTATGAATGTTCAAATCAGCCTTTGATGGACAAGCCTCATCCTTATGAATACACAAAAAACTTGTAGGCAATCTGCCCAAGGAATTCATCTTTGGTCAAGTTTTTATTTTCTTTGTTGCAGACAAAGTGAAGTTCGCCTTTTTGGTACTTCTGCCTTAGGGTATCTGTTATTTTTTCCGACAATTCGATAAGGGACGGAACAAATATTCTAAAACTTGTGTTTATGTTCATTTTGCAATTGTAGGTCTTTTCAATGTCGCTATAGGCGAGAGTGCCGTCCCATTCCGATTCTGGAGGAATAATGTAGTATTCTGATTTGTCATAAGATGAATTATTATTTTCGTGATAATGCAGAATGTATTTGTAGTATTTATGCTTACTACTTCTGTGGTCAACTATGGCAAGACTGTAGTTGTGAGCAAGGGAATGACGCAAATGCTTTATTCCTTCTAATGCGATATTGGAAAATGTTACATTCGAGAACTCTTTGATTGCTTTGGAAATCCCGTTGGTGTCAGTACCATTTGTTTTGCAAAATAAATTGCCGACTTGCTCTAAGGCGATGAGATGAAGCAACAAACTCACGAAATCATTTCCGATGATTTTATTTGAATTGGCGTTTTGTAAAGCCAATTGGAAAGTGCTTTGACGTCCTGTGCTTTGTTTGTTTAGTCCTAATAAGCACTCAATTAGTTCTTTTTCTTTCTTCTCGTAATTCTGATTCATTTTCATTTCTCTCTTCTATCAAAAATTGTTTAGAACTTTTTTATGGATTCTTTTATGATTTACAAATTGTTTATATGCCTGATTGTCAGTTTGATGTCTCGCTCTTTGAATGGTGAGAAAAGTCATGACAAATTATCCAACAAATCTCACAGATAATTTGTGGAAAACTATAGAAAAATTTTTTATCCTACTGCTTAACAAAATTATTGACTAAAAATTAAACAGCTTTTTACAATTATATCAGTTTTTCACAACCCATGTAGTGCAATTCAACAAACCGCCTTCTTCTGCAACATTATTGTAGTTGATTGTCTCTATTTGTTTATTAGGGAATGTGCTATGAAGGATTTCCAAAACTTGATTGTCTTCTTCTCTGTTAAAGATGGGTAGTATTATCAAGTTGTTGACTTCCAGATAATTCACGTATATTCCGATTGCGCTATCTGGGTGTTTAGGATCTTTTTTGTTGATGAAGAAAGGAACGTCTATATATTTCAGCCCATATTGGTCAATGACTTTTTGCATTCCCTTTTGTATGTATTGGTATTCGTCGGACAATCTGTTTCCCAATATAGTGTTCCTATCCACAAATCTAACCATGCCATCTGCGTGTCCAGTAAAATCTTCTTCTCTGGATTTAAGAGAAGGAATTATAATTATCTCGCATTCAAGTAATTTGGCTAATTCATTTATTAGTGTGCCTTTGTCGAAGTTAGGGTTCTCGTCAAAAATTCTATCCGATAATATTGCTCTGCCTTCGCATATTAGTACGTTTCCTCCGTCCAAGTTTATATCCGAAAAATGTGGTGTCAAACCATTCATTTTACACACTTCGTGTGCGTCAGAGCGAACATTGTCCCATTTCTCTCCTTTTAAATAACTTGGCTCGTATTTAATTTGAATCAATTTGCCCGATTCTGTTTGAACTGGCATATAGTCACGGCACCAAATGTCTTTTGTCCCTTTTATGAAAGAGTAATTCACATGATGCTTTTCAAGAATTTCGATTAGTCTCTTGCATGTATCAGAATGCTTGCTCATTAGTAATTCTGACATATAAACGGTTTGTCCTTTGTTATCCATAATATTCATATCAATGTGGTGTTTATGCGTTACACAAATATATGAATTTTTCCATTCAGCCAAGAAATGTGAATTGTGTTTGGGAAAATAATTTTGATTATAACGTCTGTTTGCGGCTCTTTGTTTATATTTGCAAAAACAAAAGTGTCAAGCGTGTCACTTGCGTTGAGAGAAAAAACAAATCTGTTATGAATTGCTGGGCTTTAGATGACCCGAATCCAATGATTGAGGAAACGACAGCATGCAACCTTTTCATTATGTGTTTCGTAGGATCTGACTATTGCCCAAAAACAAACAACTATGTCGAAAAAAGTATTAGAATCGGTGGCGGACACGCTTTTGTCTGATGCCCGAAAAATTATTGACAATGCTCGTAGTAACGCTGTTCGCAGTGTGGATTTCTGTCGTGTGCAGATGTATTGGAATTTAGGCCGGAGAATCTTTGAGGAGGAACAGCACGGAAAGGAACGGGCGGACTATGGCGCCTACATCGTCCAGTCGCTTGCAAAAAGCCTAGAAATTGAATATGGCAGTGGATTTTCAAAGCGCCAATTGGAGTTTTGTCGTCAGTTTTATAGACTTTACCCAATTGCGAATACAGTGTGTTCGCAATTGAACTGGAGTCAGTATAAGCTATTACTTGCGATTTCGGATGCGGATAAACGTGAGTATTATCAACTGGAAGCCGTAAATAATGCATGGACAAAGCGGCAGTTGGAACGCCAAATCAACAGCCAACTCTACGAACGCCTTTTGCTTAGCAACGATAAGGAGTCTGTGCTTGCCATCGCTCGAAAGGAGCGTGTCCCAGAAACACCGCAGGAGATTATTAAGGATCCCATGGTGCTTGAATTCCTTGGCTTGGAGAAGAAGGCCTCCTATTACGAGAAAGATTTGGAAGGCGTAATCATCGACCATATAACCGATTTCTTGCTTGAGATGGGAAGAGGCTTTTCGTTTGTGGCACGACAAAAACGCATTTTGCTGGAGGACGATGAGTTCTTTGTCGATTTGGTGCTCTATAACCGCCTTTTGCGTTCGTTCGTGCTTGTTGAACTCAAAACAGAGAAGCTCTCGCATCAGGATTTGGGCCAATTGCAGATGTATGTCAATTATTACGACCGTATTGAAAAACTGCCTGAGGAGAACCCGACAATCGGCATCTTGCTTTGTACGGCTAAAAACGATACTGCCGTTAAAATGGCCTTGCCCGAGGACAATAAGACGATACTTGCAAGTGAGTACAAATTGTATTTGCCTTCTACGGCGCAACTTGTAAAAGAGATCAACGAAGTAAGGCGACTTGTAAATAAAAAAGGATAGTCCTGCCAAATCCTACGCAAATGGGCGATGGTTCAAGGCTTTGATGTTTGTTGTTTAGTCATTGCCCAAATATTGTTCTTCAAAATTGTCATTTTCTCTTGTTTCTTTTTATTTTTGTGGAAATGAACTATGTATGTGGTTATGAATAGATTATTTTTGACTTTTTTGAGGATATTTCTTACCCTCTTTTTGTCTTCTCTCTCTGCCGTCGTTTCTTGTGCGGAGGAGGTGTATTCGGCTTATCTCTTCGCCTATTTTAAGGGTGAAGGATTGGCTCAGGGAGAGCAAATTTATTTTGCAGTCAGTCGTGACGGACTTCATTGGACGGACATCAATGATGGAAATCCTGTTTTGACCTCCTCTTTGGGAGAGAAAGGTTTGCGGGATCCTTTTATCATGCGTTCGGCTGATGGATCAAAGTTTTATGTGATTGCCACAGACTTGAAGATAAATGGGAACAACGATTGGACGGCCGCCCAAACGAAGGGTAGCAAATCTATCATGGTTTGGGAGTCGGGCGATTTGATCAATTGGTCGGAACAACGAATGTGTAGGGTGGCTCCTGATGGTGCTGGGTGTACGTGGGCTCCGGAGGCGGTCTATGACGATGAGTCTGGCCAATACCTTGTCTTCTGGTCTTCCAAGATTCCTTCTTCGCAGTCGGTTCCGAATAATGACAATACCCATCGAGTTTATTACTGTACGACAAAGGATTTCAAGTCTTTTTCTCAAGCGAAGGTTTGGATTGAGTTGAAAAATCCAAGTGGAAATGCGATTAGCGTAATTGATGCCACGGTCATCAAGGTCGGAAATACCTACTATCGATTTAAGAAAAACGAGGCGACGGAAGCCCATAAGTATGGCATGCCTTCTTCGGGTAAGTACATCATTATGGAGCGTGCCTCTTCTTTGTCGGGACAATGGACTGAAATCTCTACGGATACGAGTCAAATAGCGTGGGTGGAGGGACCTACTTGCTTTAAGTTTAACGGAGAGGATAAGTGGTGCTTGTTCTTGGATGATTTTGGCGGGAAAGGATATTATCCGTTGGTCTCTACAGATTTCGCTTCCGGAAAGTTTACGCAACCTTCCGACTATTCGTTGCCGTCGGTCATGAGGCATGGTTCCGTGGTGCCTATTACGGAAGAGGAATATGCTAATTTGATGAGTAAGTATGACCCCTCTACGGTGGGAATTCTTCGTGTCAATCCTGCTGCCAAGCAACAGACTTTGGAGGGGTGGGGCGTTTCCCTCTGCTGGTGGGCGAATATGTGCGGAAAGTGGTCGGATGATAAGATTGATGATTTGGTGGAAAAATTGACATCCCCTGACCAATTGAATTATAATCTGTTCCGTTACAATATCGGAGGTGGCGACCATCCTTCCCATTATGATGGACACATGTGCAACGGTAAGGGCAAACGAGCTGAGATGGAGGGCTTCAAGCCTTATGAGAATGCAGATTATGATTGGAATGCGGATGCGGCACAACGGAAAATCATGTTGAAGATAAAGGAGAAACGTCCGGATGCCGTCTTTGAGGCATTTTCTAATTCTGCGCCTTATTGGATGACCTATAGTGGTTGTTCGGCTGGCAATAGCAATGCTTCCTCGGATAATCTAAAGCCTGCCTATTATGGGAAATTCGCTGATTATCTTATAGATGTATGCAAGCATTACAAAGAGAAATATGATATAGAATTCAAAACGTTGGAACCTTTTAATGAGCCTAATACGAACTATTGGGGCGAGAAAGGTGGTCAGGAAGGGTGCCATTTCGACCCATCCTCTCAGGTAGCTATGATTCGCGTTTTGTATCCTAAACTGAAGGCTTCTGGATTGAATACGGTTCTGTCGGCTTCGGACGAGACGAATGTGACGACTGCTATCGGTGAGTTGCGGACGTTTGTCAAGGAGGGTGATATTATTCCGATGTTGGGACAGTTTAATGTGCATACGTATGGTGGCGATGCGATGAACAAGGCTAATTTGCGGGATTTGGTTTCAGAAACAGGCCTTCCTTTCTGGATGTCGGAGACGGGGGTCGGCGGAACTGGCATAAGCGGAAACCTGAATTTGGCGCAGCGTATGTTTGAAGACTTGAACTACTTGTTGCCGCAAGCTTGGGTCGATTGGCAATATGTCGAGGAGGGGAATGACCAATGGTGTTTGATAAAAGGTGACTTCGCAAGGCAGAACTATTCTGTCGTTAAGAACTTCTATGTGCGTATGCAGGTCACTCGCTTTATTCGACAAGGATATACGTTGCTTTCTGTAGGACGCAATGATGTCTTGGCAGCGTTGAGTCCGAAGGGGGATGAACTGGTTGTCGTTTTGCTTAATACGGAGTCTGCGGCAAAGAGTATGACGATAGATCTTTCGTTGCTGAAAAATATGGATTCTAAGGCTTCCCTCTATGTGACGAATGCGTCGCTTAATTGCCACAAGCAATCCGATTTGGATGTGAAGGAGAACCTGATCTCCTACACGATGGGAGGCTTGGAAATCGCTACGATTGTGTTGGGCGTTGAGGCTGGCGATGGGATCCCTAATTTCACGAAAGAGGCTCCATATCTGTTGGTTCCACGGGCGGGAACTTCTCCGATTTCTTTGAATGGTGGAACTGTGCAATTGTCATCTTTCTGTGCGGCAGATACGATGCAGCGTTGGTATTTCAATGAATTGGGAAATGGCGCCTATAATCTATATACCGTATTAAACGGGAAAAAGTTGGCTCTTACGGATGACGGTTCCTATTACTTGTCAGTTTCCGAATTGTCTCCCTCTTCTGAAAATCAACGATTTGAAATCCTTCCGTTAGGGGAGAATTGCTTTAAGATAGTTTCCTCCTCTTCTAAATTGATGGATTTGGAAGGAGAGAAGACGCTCTCGGGAACGAAGGTTGGCTTGTGGGAGGCTGGTCAGACGGGCAGTAACGGACATCGTGAGTGGCGAATTTTGTCTGTTCCTTTTTCTCCTGTTCCAGAAAGAGACCATACTGAATTGATAGAGTTGGAAAATTTTGGAACTCAGATATATGCGATGGATGGTAAGGTCGTATTGTGGAATTTTCAGGAGGGAGCAGAACCCTATCGGATCTATCTTCCTGATGGAAGTTTGGTGCGTTCGGGTAGCTCTGATTTAGGGGCGACGGAAATCCCGCTTGCGAAGGGACTTTACATTGTTCGTTATGGAAAAAACACGAAGAAAGTTTTGGTGAGGTGATTCTTTCCTCTCTCCCCTCCGTTTTTTTTTGTAAGTTTGTGGTAAAAAAGAAGGGACATGTCTAACAAACCAGTGGTTTTTATTACAAACGACGATGGCTATTTTGCCAAAGGAATCAAGACGCTCGTAAATTTGGTCTCCCAATACGCCAAGGTCTTTGTGGTGGCTCCTGACCAGAGTCGTTCTGGCTATTCTTGTGCATTTACGTCAAAGGCTCCGTTGCGTATGACTAAATTGTCAGAGCAGGATGATTTGGTAGTCTACTCCACGAATGGAACGCCTACGGATTGTGCGAAGTTGGCTTTTTTCGACTTGTTCGCGAAAGAGAAACCCGATTTGGTTTTGTCGGGCATCAATCATGGATCGAATGCCTCGGTGAATGCAATCTATTCCGGAACGGTGGGCGGTGCTATCGAGGGATGTGTGAACCATGTGCCATCCATTGCCTTTTCGTTGTGCGATTTGGAGAAGGATGCGGATTTTTCCTATTGTCTTCCCATCGTGGATAGGTTGGTACGGTATGTCTTGAAGTCTCATTTGCCACAGGGAACCTTCTTGAATGTCAATTTCCCTAAGGGAGAGTTGAGAGGATGGAAAGTTTGTCGTCAGGCGGACGCCTATTGGAGCGAGGAGTTTGATAGGAAGGTTGGCTCGGACGGGAGCGAGGAGTTCTTCTTGACTGGAAGGTTTATCAACCGGGAGCCCGATTCTGTCGATACGGATTTGTGGGCATTAGATCATGGGTATGCTTCTGTTGTGCCAGTTAAGATAAATAGTGCAGATGAGTCGTTAATGGATAAATTGAATAATGAATTAATAGAAGAAATATGAATTATAATGTATTAGGAGAACCCGAAAAGAAGTATGACGGGTTCTTGTTTGGATTACTTCTTTCGTTGTTTTTGCCAGCCTTGGCCATCTTTTTAATCTTGCTTTTTAAGTATTCAACGAGTTCGATGGAGGATCGGCTTTTGTCAATATGGCATGATATGTATTTTGTCCGCTATATTACGTTGGCGTTAATTCCGAATTTAGTTCTCTTCTTTGTCTTCTATAAGACGGAGCGTTGGAAATCTTGTTATGGGTTGGGAGTTGCCACTCTGATCTATTTAATGGTTTCTGTTTTTCAATTGCTATGAGGTATTTTATCATTGCAGGAGAAGCGTCGGGTGATCTCCATGCCTCTAATTTGATGGCTTCCTTGAAGAAAGAGGACCCTTGCGCTGAGTTTTGCTTCTTGGGCGGTGATCTGATGGCTGCTCAGGGCGGTAAATTGGTGCGGCATTATCGAGACATGGCATTCATGGGTATTGTCTCTGTTATCCGGAATTTGGACAAGGTGATGGACAACATGAAGGCAGCACAGAAGGAGTTGCTGGCTTTTCGTCCCGATGTGCTTATTTTGGTCGATTATCCGAGTTTTAATCTGAAGATGGCGAAATTTGCCAAGAAAAACTTGCCAGGCCTTCCTGTCTTCTATTATATCTCTCCGAAACTATGGGCCTGGAAGGAGTACCGTATCAAGGATATGAAACGCTATGTGGATAGGGTCTATTCGATTCTCCCGTTTGAAGTGGATTATTTCAAAGGTCATGACTTTGAGGTGGAGTATGTGGGAAACCCGTGCGTCGATGCGGTAGAGAATCGCCCACATAAAGACGAGTCCTTTGCCGAATTTTCGGAGCGAACTGGCGTGGAACAACGTCCGACTATCGCTTTGCTGGCTGGAAGTCGTAAGCAGGAGATCCGTTCCTCTTTGCCGATTATGTTGGAGGCGGCTTCCTCTTTTAAAGATTACCAATTGGTGATCGCTGGGGCTCCTTCTATGACTAAGGATGATTATGAGCCGTTGCTTTCCAAATATTCAGCCAAGGTGGTTTTCGGGGAGACTTACGAATTGTTGCAGCAGGCGGAGGCTTCTGTGGTCACTTCGGGAACGGCTACGTTGGAAACAGCTTTGTTGCGAACACCGCAGGTGGTGGTCTATAAGTTGAGCGGTGGCTGGCTTTTGCATCGGATTTTGGAGCATATTATCCATGTCCCTTTTATCTCTTTGGTCAATCTCATCGCCAATAAGGAGGTGGTCAAGGAGTTGATTATCGAAGAATTTACGGTTGAGAATGTCAAGAAGCAATTGGCCCTCTTGTTTGATCCGTCGAATCGGGAACGCATGCTGAAAGATTACGACGATTTGATTACCTTGTTGGGAAAGGAACCTGTCTCCGATAAGGCGGCTCATGCCATGTATGCGAGGTTGTCAGGGAACGGGATTTGTTGAGGCAGCAGAGACAAAACACTATTGTGGGGTAGCTTTCTCATGAGGAGACGATGTCAGTAATAGCCTTTCGTTTAAATATAGGGTTGTTTGTCAATAATCAATTTCGTACAGCTGATTGTTGATGATGCTTTTGATCTTTTTGCCATTGGACTCTATTATGAAAGTGTCCTTTTCGCATAGGATGGAGTCACCTTTTCGCTGGTAGCATCCCTCTTTGGTCAAAGGAAATGCTATTTTCCGGGTTGACGGGGTGCATGATCGCATTTCCCCCTCTTTGGAGAAGAGAACGTATCTATAACCACTGAAGATACCATCTTTTTCAAAATAGCAGGCAACCAAGTCGTATTGGCTTTTGACGTATAGGTATACACCTCCACTGTAGGCGCCGCAAATCAGTAAGCAACCCAACATCAGGTAATTGGCAATTCGTATGCTTTTGTGCTCTTGTTTTTTCAAAAAAAACTTGAGGATGGAGTAGGGGATGGAAAAGAGAGTGATGATCCCCATGGGAATGAGCAGGGGAAATCCAAAAAGCCAAACGGCAACCAATACGGGACCAAGATCGGTGACATGGTCAAGGGTGAATAGCAAGGATATGACGATGACGGAGATGCTGCGGATATAACTCATGGGTGGAAGCATTCATATTTTTGGATCAACTCTCTCCATTCGTCAGAGATGACCAGTCCTTTGTTGGTTTTGGTGTCGAACCCGCACATGACGGATTTGCAGACAGATTTGATGTGTCCGGAGTTCGTGTCTTGGAGAACTTGGATCAATTTGAGACTTTTGTTCCCGATTTCGTAGACTTTAGTTTTGACCACAATCTCATGTTCCCTAAATATAGGTTCCATGAAATCCACCTCAAAGTGGACCATGACGAGGTCGGAACCTCTCCAATCGATGATTTGTTTCTTTAGCGTCTCGAAATATTTGACTTTCCCGAAATCGAAGTAGGTAATTTGGACGGCATTGTTCACGTGTCCCAATACGTCGATGTCGTTGAATCGCATTTGTACTTTTTCTGAATGGTTGAATTCAATTTGATCTAATTCCATGTTCTAATACTGTCTTTGGTGAATTGTGTCAATTCTTTCGAGATTCAAATTTGGGGTTAGAGAAAGATGATGTCGGTGATGACTCTTTTGTGCACCTCCTTGTTGAGTGATTCCACCATGCTGCTACGGGCTAGGAGCAACTCGTTTTTCAGGACGGAGGAACTTAGTTTTACACATAGTTTCTGTTCCTTGACGTAGATGTTGGTCGTGTATTTCTTTATGGTCGTACCTAATAATTTGTACCATGCTTCGACGATTTGCATCTCGTAGAGACGATTGTCTATATGGTTCTCTTTTAGTACTTCCCTAAGAATGTCTGCTATGGATTGGGTCTCTTGTCTTCTCATGCTTGTTCCCTTTGGTCAAAGAGGGTGATTTCGCCACCTTCTACGGAGTAGAGATGGTATTCGCACCCTGTTAGTTTGAGAATTTCGGATATATGTTCTCGGTTGGTGTCGGAGATGAATACTTGTCCGAACCGGTTGTTCTTTAGCAACAGAATGATCTGTTGGACGCGTCCGGCATCCAACTTGTCAAAGATGTCGTCGAAAAGGAGGATGGGTTTGACTTGGACGATTCTTTGCAGAAAGTCGAATTGTGCAAGTTTTAAGGCAATAAGAAATGTCTTGTTTTGACCTTGCGACCCGATTTTTTTGATGGCGACATCCCGCATTTTCATGTCGAGGTCGTCCTTGTGGATTCCCCGCGTGGTGTGCCCGATTATTCTGTCTCGTTGTCTGACCTCCTTCAATAGTTCTTTCAGACCTTTCCCCTCCTGCAATTGGGAGTGGTAGGTGAGTCCGACCTCCTCTTTCCCTTGTGAGATGCTGGCGTGGAATTCGTTGAAGAAGGGCACGAATTGAGCAATGAACTCCGTCCTTTTTTCGAAGATGTATTCTCCGTAAAGAGCCATCTGTTCTTCCCAGATGTCGAGTAGCGTGTCGTTCTCCTCTTCCGCTTTGATTAGGGCGTTTCGTTGCATCAGTGCCTTGTTGTAGGCTAGGAGTGCGTTGAGGTAACGTTTGTCATATTGGGAGATGAATCCGTCCATGAATTTCCTGCGTTCCTCGCTGCCTCCCAAAATCAGGTTGGAGTCGTTGGGTGAGACAAGGACAAGGGGAATTAATCCAATGTGGTCGGATATCCGTTCGTACTCTTTCTTGTCGCGTTTGAATTGCTTCTTCTGCCGGCGTTTGAACCCACAATAGATCTCGGTTTCGAAATCTTTCTCCGACTCGTAGAGCCCGTTCAGAACGAAAAAGGGTTCCTCTTGGGTGATGTTCTGGGGGTCGGCGGTGTTGGTGTGGCTTTTGCAGAAGGCAAGGTAGTAAACGGTATCCAACAGATTGGTTTTCCCCTCTCCGTTGTTGCCTATGAAGCAATTGATTTTTGGGGAGAGGCTCAATTCGGCTTCCCGTATGTTCTTGTAATTCAGTATGGACAATCGCTTCAAATACATGACGAAGGAGTGATTCTGTTCGTGACGAGGCGGTACAAAACAGAGAAGAGAGTTCAGCTCCCCTCTCTGTGATTTATAGAAATGCTTATCCCAAATAATTCTTGACGTTCTTCTCGATACGAGTTGCGAGTGATGCTGTGTCTGCTTTTACAAATTTTTCGCCCACGATGTTCTCATACAACTCAATGTAACGGTCTGAAATGGACTTTACGATTTCGTCGGTCATCTCAGGAACTTTTTGACCCTCTTTGCCTTGGAACCCATTCTCCATTAACCATTCACGAACGAACTCTTTGGAAAGTTGCTTTTGAGGCTCTCCCTTCTTGAAACGCTCTTCGTATACTTCCGAGTAGAAGTAGCGGGAAGAGTCTGGTGTGTGGATTTCGTCCATCAAGTAGATGGTGCCGTTTGCCTTTCCGAATTCATATTTCGTATCAACCAAAATCAAACCTCTCTTGGCTGCGATTTCCGTTCCGCGTTGGAACAAAGCCAAGGTATATTTCTCCAACAATTCGTAATCCTCTTTTGAAACAAGACCTTGAGCGAGGATCTCCTCCTTGGAGATGTCTTCGTCGTGCTTTCCTATTTCTGCCTTGGTGGTTGGCGTGATGATAGGCTTTTCGAACTTTTGGTTCTCTTTCATGCCGTCAGGAATTTTCACGCCACAGATTTCCCTTACACCGCTTTTGTAGGCTCTCCAGGCACTACCGCAAAGGTATCCACGGACAATCATCTCGACAGGGAAGCCTTCACAACGGATGCCCACTGTGACCATAGGGTCTGGCGTAGCCAATTTCCAGTTAGGGCAGATATCCTTCGTGTCGTCCAAGAATTTGGCAGCAATCTGGTTGAGCATTTGACCTTTGTAAGGGATGCCCTTTGGAAGAATGACGTCGAATGCGGAGATTCGGTCTGAAGCCACCATGATGAGTTTGTCTCCTACACTATATACATCACGTACTTTGCCGTGGTATACGCCTGTTTGGCCAGGAAAGTTGTAATCCGTTTTTGTTAATGCTGATTCCATATTATTTGTTTTTGTTTATGTCAATCTTTGGATCGGATGACGAATCCGTTTTCCCCTGCAAAGTTAGTGAATTAATTGATTCCTGCTTATGGAAAAATCCACTCTTGTTTATTTCTCGAAAAAAAGCGTCGGAGCATAGATTTTTTGGAACTCCCTCTGATTTTATGGTTCTTAATTCTCAATTAAATTATACCTTTGCCGAAGAACGTTGAATAAAGATAGAATGATAGAGAAGATAATCCTCATTGAGAATGCTGATCCCGTGATATTTTATGGGACGAACAACTCGAATATCCAAACGATTAAGAATTTGTTCCCGAAGATTAGGATCGTGGCTCGTGGCAATGCCATCAAGGCGCTTGGCGAGGAATCGGATATTGCCGATTTTGAAGAGGTGATGGAAAAGTTGGAGGCGTATTGTGCCAAATATAATAGCCTGAAGGAGGAGGTCGTCATTGATTTCATTAAGGGGAAGTCTCCTCAAAAACAGGATGAACAAGATCTCATCATATATGGAGTGAGCGGGAAACCGATAGTGGCCCGTACCCCCAACCAGCAAAAATTGGTCCATGCTTACGAAAAGAACGATTTGCTTTTTGCCATCGGTCCGGCCGGATCAGGAAAGACCTATACGGCTATCGCTCTTGCTGTACGTGCACTGAAAAACAAGGAGGTGCGGAAGATAATCTTGAGTCGTCCGGCTGTTGAGGCTGGCGAGAAGTTGGGTTTCTTGCCTGGCGACATGAAGGAGAAAATCGATCCCTACTTGCAACCCTTGTACGATGCTTTGCAGGATATGATACCTTCCGCTAAACTCAAGGAGTTTTTGGAGAATGGAACCATCCAGATAGCCCCTCTTGCCTTTATGCGAGGCCGTACGTTGAACGACGCTTTCGTTATTTTGGATGAGGCTCAAAACACAACCGTTCAGCAGATTAAGATGTTCTTGACCCGTATGGGTATGAATAGCAAGATCGTGGTGACGGGCGATGCCTCCCAAATAGATTTGCCTCCGAGTGTTCGGTCTGGTTTGATTGATGCGTTGGATGTTCTTCGCTCGGTGAAGGGAATCGCCAAAATTGAATTCAATGTGAAGGATATCGTCCGCCATAAATTGGTGCAGCGGATAGTGGATGCCTATGATGACCGGGATAAAAAGCGGAAGGCGATGAAGCAGGCAACTCCTCTTGTTGACGAGCGAGAAGCACATGAATGAGGAAGGAAATGGATTCTACTTTTTGTATGTAAATTGAAAGGAACCTTTCTTTTGTAATAAATATTGAAAAATTTATGCGTTTTCGTCTCATTTTTGCGACGGAAATTGTTTAATGTCAAAAAAAGAGGTAAATTCGCATGCTTTTTGGGGTGAATTGTCGTTTAATAGTCCTTAACGCTTCCATGGCCTATATGGTGCGTTTGGAATATGTTAGTGAAGGAGAGGAATGAAACGAATTTAACTCAGATGGCAGGATGAATGAATAAATATGCTTTTTGTGTATTTGTTATTGTGAAAGAGGTGATAATTGTACCATCTTCGATGATAATTTGATATAAACAGGAAAAAAGGCTATGGCGAATTTGATGAAACCATTAGAAATGTTTTTTGTGGGAAGACTGAA
>JAGCWQ010000210.1 GCA_017961765.1 Paludibacteraceae bacterium
CTTCGTGCTTCCCTGCACGTCGGACAATGCCGAGAAGAGGTTGGAGGCGGGCAACTTCGTGATGATTCCCGCTTGCAGGTTATACTTCGCCGAGGCCGTCAGCAACAGTTTCGTCGCCTGCTTCACCTGCATACGCACCTCCACCTGATAGATGCCTTTCGTCAAGTCACGTTGCAGCGCGGTGATGTTGATGCGCTCCATGCCATCCACCACATAGTCGGAGAGACACGTCCCGTAAGGCGGCAACACCTGTGCCGTCAACTGTACGGGGTAGTTCGTGGCTGCACGGAGGGTGCAAATTTGGATAACAAAAAAGAGAAACGTTACCGTAAGGATTCTTAACTTTTGCATATTTCGTTTGATTTCGTTCAATGGTGAGAGCTAAACGATTTTTGTTTAATCTATATCTTGTATAGCACTGTCTTTAGTAACCGTCTGTGATTATCTTCTCAAATGTCTGTATGCCAATCGGGTATTTCATTACGCTTACTTTTTGATGGGTAAAGATAAGAAATTCTGGAGAAATTTTGAAGTTACTCCTATTTTGAAAAAGAGATAGAATCTCGTACCCCACCATTACGCGAATAGGATACGAAAGTAAATCAAAAGCACCACAATACAATCAATTAACTTTTTTTCTCTCTATATATTCCATGTTGGATTTAATAACCATAAGTAGTATTTGAAGGCATAATTATCTATCCACATTCTGTATTCTTTTCTTTATTGATTCCCGCATGATTTTAATCTGTCTTTTATTAAAATCTAATTGAAAACCAGTCCTATACCCCATCACATTTGTTGTATTCATTGTCCGTTGGGATTCTATATAATTATTTCGATCAACGGAATCAATGTTATAGAAATCTATTGCAAATTCATCCAATCCATTATTGTGTCCCAATTCATGAGCAACTGCTTGTACCGCCATTTTAAAGGCATCTTCTCCATTAAAGCCTTCTTTCGAAACCGTCATAATATTTCCTCCAACACCCAAAGCAAACCCATAAGCACCTCCTTTCGTCTTCAATTTTCCTGGATAAACAATAAAATAGTATTCACTATTTCTCGCATTAACTCTCTTGGCAATATTTTTCACCGAGACTTTCTCTTCCTCCCTATCACTAAAAGTATACGTTGATTTTATCAAATTACCCTTTTGCCACTCTATTCCAGCCACATAGTAGATTTCATTCAACGCAGCAATCAATTTATCCAAATCCTCTCCAATTGCTTCGTGTGGAGTTTCATTCACTATTACCATATTCAACCTTGGCTTAAGCGCTTCTCCTTCATACGATTTCTCAAAACGAACAACACCTTTCTTTTCACCATTCATCGTTTCTATTTCCACATCTTTCGACAAATCAAACGACTCCATATTTATAGTACTATGCAAGTTAGCTTCTTTTATCATATCACCATTTTTTACTTTGTACGTTAGCACATGAAGAATCTCATGGTTTTCTTCTCCACCCAATATATTCCCCTCAATAGAATTGTCATACACTCCTCTATCTGTCAAATATAAACTAAGCCCATTCAAATCCTCCTCAGAACGATATAGAATTCTTGACACAGAAACATTTCCCTCATTTTTCACATCCACACATTTCTCCCCAATGTAATATTTATCTACGTAATTCTCCTCAATATAATATTTAAAAGACTCGTCTTTTTTATCTCTCACAACAGAGACTGCGCCCCCTTCTTCAGATCTTTTTTCCACATAAAATTCATATCCATTGATAATATAAGAGTTTTTCCCCTCACTCACACTAAAATATTCTGGAATTTGTGTTATCTCTTCACCGTTCAACTTCATTTTTTGAATGAAATAGGCATGTTCCTTTAGAGATATTATTTCTTCTTGATTTTTTAATTCATAATCAAATAGCATTACATTTCTTTTAAGGAACAACGGATAAAGCCGAACATTTTCCGTATTCAAGCTAATTCCATTATGACTCTCATCTAAATAATATTTTGCACCTCCGACCTCACAAACAAATACCATCGACACAGGAATCAAATAAAAAGAAACAGGATAAAGATTCATGGATTTACATAAATCATCCCCCCGTGTGTTATAATTACCATCACCCCACTCTGCTCTTACATAATACACATCCAACAAACTAAAAAACAAAGAGTTATATGGATTTATTTCATTACGAACATAACCATTTTTATCTGGACTTGAAGAAAAAGACACAATAGTTTCTTCCTCTTTATCATGTATTGCGTACATTGCTTTTTTCTTTTTATCATTAATTTTACCAAATCTGATTGAATGTTCTACCCGCTCAGACAATATCGGATAATACACATCATATTTAATCGCCTCCAAATCATATCTGTTGTAATCATTTGCAAAATCGCAATTAGCAACCGACTTGGAGTCGAAATGTTTATTTGGGAAACGTTCTTTAGCTACGGATTCTTGATCTTCAAAAATTTTTTTATCTATAGACAAGACTATAACATCATCGATAAATAAACCATATTGGATTTTAGCCTTTAACGCATCCTCATCCTTCTCCAAGAACGGCAACACATAATTCTTATGCGTATCCATGACGCTCCATTGCCATACCTTGAGGTTATTGTTATCGGAGCCCTCCTTGTAATCCATCAAGTTGTCTGTTTGACCTTGATTGCCTTGGTAATATTCAAAGGCGTGGTCGAAAGTGAAGATACCATGACCGATTTCATGCGCCACCGTGTGACCGTCGGCATAGGTGGTTGAAGGGTCGGCAAAGACATAGCCTACAGGTTTGTTGCGAGGCATATCGCCTAAGACACCTGCCGTTGCAGACTTCGGAAGAAGGAACAGATAGGCTTGGTTCTCCTCTTTTGAAAAGCCCCTCTCTTCATTATACATCACCTTCAACATCGACATCTCCGCAGTTTCCGTCTCCATGACGCCAGAACCCTCGACTGTCAATCCGTCCTCCACAAAATCATACTCCTCACCATCTCCGAAGCGTTCCTCTACCACCACCTTGAAGGTCTTACCCAACGGTTGGTAGATTTCGTTCAGTTTCTTTTCGATGGTCTCTCCTTTCACCGTATTAGCCTCCCTGCGGAACGGCACAATGTGGAGGGTGAGCTCCTCCTTCTTCATCGAAAGCACCTTCGCACGCCCCAACGTGAAGAGTTGGCTACATGCCGCGTCGCCACCCTTCGAGGTGTCGGCCATCGCCACCACCTCCACGAAGCGTCCCTCTTCGCCTCCAAACACAGGAACATAGAAACGGTTGTCACCGTCCTTTTCCGCCTTCAACTTGAGGGTCTGACCCTTCGTGCGACAGATGAAATAGACATGCTCCGGCTTGACCGACGAGCCCGACATCAAGTTCAGGTTCGCCACCACCGTAGCCGTCGCTCCCGCAGGAACGGCCACCCACGGCGTGGTGTATTTCTCGATCTTCTCGTAATAGTCACCGATGGAGAGCGATTTCGTGAAGATGCCCTGTTCCCTATCAAATGGTGGGTTCCAGTCGCTCTGCGGCGAGAAGGAGACGGTGGCCTCCTGGTCGTCTATACAACTCGTCTTCGGTGCGCAGGAGGCCGGTTCCTCCTTCTCCTCCTTGCCTATCTCCTTCGTATTGCCCTTCTCGTCTTTGTCCAACACCGTGCCGTCCACAATGCCGACCGCCCCGTTCGGAATGTCAGACTTGCTGTTGTAGACAGGGAGGTTCGTCTCCTGCATCTGCGCAGGATCGCCCGTTGACTTCTTGTTGGCTATATTGTTCAAATTGAAATCCAAGCAGTTGTCCTTGTCCGTATTGCAATAGACCATGCCACGCATCAACTCCTTCTGGTCGTTGATCTTCACCTTGTCGAACTTCACCGTCAGGCTCACGAGGTTCGTCAGGAAGCCGTAGCTCACCAAGCCCGTTCCCGTAAAGGTCGTGTCGCCTCCCTCCGTGTGCATCTCGCAGGTCAGCACCTTTATGTCGTGGCCGTTCGCCGTCATCCAAGAGCCGTTCGTCAACGGCTCCTTCAACGACACCGTGCTCGTGTTCGCTGGCACCGGATGCGCGCACGCCGAGCTCTCCGCACGTTTCAACAGGAAGTGCAACGTGTCGCTGTAGGCCGTGCGGATGGTGTCTGTGGAACCCTCCTTAGGACAGATCAGTCCACGCACACGGGTCACATACTTCACACCCTTCTTCACGCCCTTCAGCTCGAAGCGGCCGTCGTTGGCAGGGACCTTCACGCGTCCCCACGGTGCGGCGAGCGTGTCCAGCAAGTTCCACTCCACCTCGTAGCCGCAAGGGAACTTCTCCTCGTCCCTCTCCCAGATGACCACCGCCTTGGAGCCTGCCGTGTCCACCTTCTCGATCTTCGGCTTCAACGAGAGGTCGAAGGTCATCTTCTTCTCCTCCTTCTTCCACAGGTCGTTTTGCTCCACGCACTTCTTGAAGTGGAACGTGGAGAATTTGCTGTAACCGTTGTTCTCCACATAGTCGGAGGTGTTGTATTTTTCGTTGCCTGACTCCAGCATCCGATTACGCACGGAGTAGGTCCGCACACGCCAAGCATAGGAACGACCCTTGATGAAGAGGCCCGCGCTCTGGAAGACCTGGTGCATCGTGACCGCATTGTTCAAGTCATCCTTCTGGTAGACAGGGGGAAGCGACGAGGCAATCGACTCCGCATTGTCGCGCACGGCATCGAAGCCGTCCGGCATCTCATAGATCTCCACCGCGTAACGCTTGCCGTTCGACGGTATGGAGACCGTCGGCTCCGTCCACACAAGGTTGATGGACTGCGAGGTGTAGTCCACACAGGCGTTGTCCGCCGGGAAGAGGCAGTATGGGGGTTGAGCCTTCTGCAGAAAGGCGAAGAAGTAGGCCGGTTCACTCACGGGCAACTTGTTGTTCCTCGCATCGAAAGCTTGGAAGACGAACTCGTAGGCACCCTCGGGGAAGCAGTAGCCATTGTCCTTAAACTTCGTGCTTCCCTGCACGTCGGACAATGCCGAGAAGAGGTTGGAGGCGGGCAACTTCGTGATGATTCCCGCTTGCAGGTTATACTTCGCCGAGGCCGTCAGCAACAGTTTCGTTGCCTGCTTCACCTGCATACGCACCTCCACCTGATAGATGCCTTTCGTCAGGTCGCGTTGCAGCGCGGTGATGTTGATGCGCTCCATGCCATCCACCACATAGTCGGAGAGACACGTCCCGTAAGGCGGCAACACCTGTGCCGTCAACTGTACCGGGTAGTTCGTGGCTGCACGGAGGGTGCTAAGATTAGCCACAAAAAAAAGCAAAGTCATCAAAAGTAGTCCTAACTTCTTCATCTTTTGTATCGTATAAATCAGGAGGGAGTTGAAAAAGAACGAACCGCCTTACCAACGCCCTAAATTCTTAATTTTTAACTTTTAATTCTTAATTCTCAAAACGTTATGCCATAATTCAGCGTCGCCAAAAACTCATACCCTTTATTCGACGCCGAGGTACGGAATCGGTTAGTCATATTGGCAGAGGCCGACAAAGAGTGATTGCCAAACTTTTTGTCAATCGCATCCAAAAGATATTGTAACGACAAAGAGGAATTCAATAACGATGAAGCATCCTTTCCATTAACCCTATTCCTATTATAGGCACAAGATAAGGAGGTGTTCAACTTATTCTTCAAGAAACCCTTAGAACAATTCAGGCCTGGTCCCCAATATAAAGACTCCATACCACCCGCATCCGCATAGTTGACGGCAGCGAAGGCCGCCCAAGTGAAGGCCACCGGCACAAAACTCTCCGAATAAGACAAGGAGCCCGAAACTATATCCGACATATTCATCCTCACATCCTCTTTCTCCGAATTTCCCTTTTGGTAGGCACTATTCAAAGAGATCGAGTGCGTCAACGTCTCCGACCCGAAAGCATATCCCACCATTGCATTATAGGATTGGGTCACCTGATAGAAATTCAAGCTGTCCAAATCGTCCGTATAGTAGGGATAAGCTGTCTTTTTGTACTTCGTATAGGTGGAAAAGTTCGAATACGAAAGAGAAGCAGTCCATGCCTTACCCGAAGAGAAAGAGGCGTTGGCTGAAGAGACAATCCTTCGAGTGTCATCCGCCCTCTGATTATTCAAATTATTATACTCGAAGCCCAATTTACCCGACAAACTCAATTTGCCTTGGAACAATTTCACGTTAGGCGCAATCGAATAATTCTCCAAATCGTTCGTGAAATAGTAGCCACCCAAGGTCTGGTAATCAGGGGCGACACGCTCATAACACAATGCCAGACCCCAGACAGGCCCTTGATAACCCACCGAAGCCGATACCGCATCTACATATCGATCGTTGCCCTTTTTATTGAAGACCTTGTCGATGAAATTGGAGGTCTTAGCTGTATCACCCGACTCGTTCCGAATCTCACTATTGTAGACCGAAAAAGCATATTCCGCCTGAACATAAAAATATTTCAGGAAAGCCTGTCTCAGATAAGCCGAAACCGCCGTGTTACGTTGAGGATGCAGGTCTGCCTCCGCAGGCACCATATACTCCAATGAATTTTCGTCGTCCTTGGCAGAGAAATAAGTTACGTTGACATCAGTAGAAGGCAACGTATACCCCACCTTCATACCATAACCCATCCTCTTATAGGCCACGTCCTGAATATTATCTTCGATAGGGTCATACTCCACAGCCTTGAGCAAACGGCCATACATAGCGCCGATGTACCAATTGCCCGGAGTCAATTCCATACCAACGCCCCTGAAATTGTGTCCCGCCAACGTATATTGGGAGAAATTCATGGAGGCATCCAGCAAATAGAGTTTCACCCACTTATATTTCGGAGCCAATTGGAACTTATTGAAAGGCTGCGTATAACTCTTGCTCGAATTCGTATAAGAGAATGAGAAAGGCATATCCACGCCCCAGAGATTGAAATTCACATTACCATTCAATATCAACTGATAGGGGTCACGCTTAATCAAACTATCACTGCCCGAATAAAAGGTGTTATTGACATTCAGTCCGCCCGACATCGTCAATCCTTTCTTAAAACTAATCTGATCCAAGTCCTGCGCCATTGCCCCCACCGAAAAGAGGATGGCACAAAGACCCGTCAGCAACACACTCTTGATCGAATACATATTTTCTTTTCTTGCCTCCATTATCAATTACCACTATTAGGCGCACCTGTCACCACTACCGTAGTGCTTGCCTGATCCTTCGCCGTTCTCACCAAAACAACAGAAGTAGACGGCAATTGCATTTCACATTGAACGACATACACCTTGCCTTCGAATTCATTCTCCTCCGTCCAGACGACATTCTCATCCGCCACCTCAAACTTTTGCGCCGTTTCCGTTACAGGAGCACCTAACATATTGTAAGCCTGAACCTCAAAATCAACCTTTGAGGACAACTTCACGGTCACAGTAAATGTCTCGTTGGCATCCACAGGATTTGGAGTAGCATAGACAGAGATGAGATCCCGTCGCAACAACGACTCATACGGGCTGATACCCTCTTTCGCCACCTTAATGGATTGATGCTCCGTCGTCAAGTCACAACCTGACACATACAAGATGTGTCGGAAACCATACTCAAACAAGACGCTATCCTTGTCGTTAGATGATTTCATCAATGCCGACAAGTCTTTCGAGGAGTTGAATTGGATAAAGGTCATTCGTTTCTCCATCGAAGCATCGACCAATCTTTTGAAGGTTTGCGTCAGCATTGTCTCCGTACAATTCACACGCCATTGTTGCATCAACAACGAGTAGGTATTAGCCAACTTGATTGAGTCAGCCACACTCTTATGTTGCGACTCATTATACTTCTTCAAGTCTGCCTTATAGGCATCCATGGAAGCATTGATACGAGCTTGCTCTTCCTGATAATGTGTATTATCCTTGACACCTGCGACGATGTCGGAAGGGATTCCCCAAAGCGGACCTTTTATCGAATCACCGTTCCAAAGTTTCACACCATCAAGCGTATCCGGTATACCGTAAGTGTAGTAGATCGGATTAACCACCTTATAGCTAACACCCTCAATGAAATCGCTTTCGTCGAGTTCAAATCTTGTACTATCATATCCATTAGGGACATACGAATTGTCAATGAAGACCAAAACATCGTCGAAATCCTGCCAAGTAGAGACCACGCACGATTGTTCAATCTTGCTTGCATCGAACGTACCATTCACCGTCGCAGATTGGCTCTTGATGAGACATCCGTTGGCATCCCTAACACTCACCTGCTTAGCCACACCCTGAGGAGCCGCCAAGAATTCGCTCTTTTGATAATTTATCGGAGATTCATCCACGAAACCATATTCGTAAGGAGGCGTACCACCTGCCACCTTCACACTAATCTTACCCTCCGTGGAGTTCGGACAAACCGGAGAAGCATTCAGCTTAGTAATGGACAATGGAGCAGGCTCCTCTATCGAGTATTCCAACTTTTGTTTACAGTTCCTTGAATCGACAATGGTCAACGTATGTTTACCACCCTTAAGGTTCGTCAAGCAGAAGGTATCCTTATTCTCAGGATTCAAGCCATCCGCCGTCAGATGGTACGTGACACCCGTCTTCTCCAGTTTCTCATTCACCTCGGCAAAGACCAGACGATCCTCATCCATAGGTTCCTCCTCGTCATCCATATAGAATTTCATATATGGAGGATAAGCTCCATAAGCTTTAAAGACGAGTTCACCCTCTTCGCTACCATAACACTTCACAGGCTCCGTACGCATTGAATAAGCTGTCATAGGAACAAACGAATCATCCGTTCCGTTGACATTGAACGTTGCATAGCCAGAACATCCATTGCCATCATAGACAAAGACTCCAATCTTACCCATCGGGATACCCGAAAGTACCTTCTCGTTTGAAGATCCAGCAATCGTATCGCCCACCCTCGTGTCCTCATATCGAACCGCATATCCGTAAGGCTCATAGACCGCATAATTCGAAGCCACCGAAGGACGGACTACTATCTCACTTTCCGAACCTCCACAAGGATCAGCCTTCACCGTTCCTTTGACATCAATCTTCGCCTTAACCGATATTGCCTGCGTAAGAGAATCCTTACAACCGAACGAATCAACGACAGCCACCTTGTACACGCCAGGATCCAGAATATAGGAACGATAGTATCCCTTGCCATTTTCCGCCCAAGTGGAATCACCTGGGTTATATGTCTGGCTCATGAAATCATCTTCGTCCTCTTCGCTGTAATTCAACGGGCTTATACTGTAAAGATATTTACCCCAACCACCTTTCACGAAAATCTCCATACGGCGATGGTCGGCATTACAGCTTGCATCATCCGCATCAAATTTCACTTGTTCGATCTTCAAATCACCATATTTCGGATCGCTTACCTTCAACGTATCAACAAAGACACAAGCGGAGTCGTCCGTCACTTTCAGCATGAAGACATAAGAAGGTAACGACTCGAAGCCAATCCAATATTTAGGACAAACATAGCTATTCTGATCCTGCTTCCATTCCCACATACTCTTATATGGCGTTTTCAACTCAACACGTTCAGACGAGGTCTCCTCACCTGTCTGCAAGTCCTTACCACCACTATACATGAAGGTATCCATCTTCGCCTCCTTAACCACACCGTCTTCTATCATATAGAAATTCAAATCCACAACACCAGGGAAGACATTGTATTGATCCGTCATCTTGTCGACAACCTCCTCTGCCATATTCTCCGACTCATCCAACTTCACATACTTGACATCGGTTTTGTAACGATAAGGGGTAACGGCGAAGGCACCCGAAGCCACATCCTTACATGCGGCAGGCTTCACAGCATTGATAAAGCGTATTGGGGCAGGTGCCACCACCGTCCTTTGGACATAGGCCACATCCGAACAGCCTTCCTCCTTTGATTGGAAGATAACACGATAAGTGCCGCCAGCAAGGTCAGAATAGCGATGCTTGATTGGCTCCTTCAAATCCACATCATACGTCACCTCAGAAGCCAACTCCCAACTTGAGCCATTCTGTTTCACCAAATAGTATTTATTATCCTTATGGTTACCCTTATCCAATTCCACTTCCACGAAGCCGTCCGTTGTATAGCTACAACGTAACTTCAACTTTTCAGCCACCACTTTGACTGTATAGTCGTCAAACGTTACGAGATCCGTCTTCTTCTGATCCTTATTTCCACAGATGTCAGCCACACAGACATAGTCGCCTCCCAACAAATCGTCCTCGTTGAAATAGGCCGTCTGTCCCTTGATGGAATCAGGTGTCAAGAACAAAGAATCACCATTGGTCACCACCGCAGCAATATGCGTTTCCGCCCAACCCGATACTTCAAATTGGATTCCACCGTTTGCAGGGTTATGGCAAGTCACCTGATGCGTCATCACCACATCCGACAAAGCCAACGGATCCAATGGAAGAATTGTGATGGTTGTATCGAACACCACATCGCAAGCATCCGCATCATCATAGGCCACATTCACAACATAATTGCCAGGAGCCAATCCCTCTACGACTCCATCGTTCTTGTCCGTAGCAAGAATTGCAGACCTCGAAGAAGTTCCTTCTCCCTTGAGAGAGACCTTGACAGGAACCCGCTCGTCGCGTTCACTCAACGTAACATAAGCACGAGCATTGTTTTGTCCGCTACAAAGCACCGTCTTCGAATCTCGGTAACTACCCACGGACAACTTCTTCAACGTCAACTTGGTTATCTTTTCAAGACCAGAAACGAGTTCACAATCATTCGAATCCCTCACGACACAATAGTAGGAAGAATCCAACGCCAAGCCCTTCAAGGTATCAATGGATTGAGAAGCATTTATACCATGAGCCTCGTCCAATTCATTTCGCCACTCGAAGGTATAAGGAGCGATACCTCCTTCTGCCTTAGCCACAGCCTTACCGCCATGCTCCACATCGCAGACCACAGGCACGTGGCTCAACGTGACATTCAATTTTTCAGGACGCTCAACCGATATAGAACCCTTCGTATTCGCGCCCAAAGAACATTCCGCTGCATCCGCATAAAGAATCTCGACATCATATTTGCCATAAGCCAAGCCCTCAAAGAAGAAGGTATCCTTTGCGGCATTGGATTGTTTCGTCTGCTTCAGCTCCGAACCGGCAAGCAGCCTAGCTTCAAGCGTAGATTGTGCCGTATTACCCGAGAAGGCCACTTTCACAACACCATCTTCTGAAGCATAACATTTTGTCTTCTCCATTATCAACGTATCGATAGCCAACGTCATATTCTCCGCATCTATCAAAATGGCCTTCATTGTATCCGACAAGTAAACACAACCATTTTGGTCGGTCGTCTCTGCATAGAACGAGCCCGTTCCTGCTGCCGTCAACTCATACAAGCCTGCCTCATCCGTTTCTACTACAGCACCCTCGTCTGTCTTCCAAACTACCGTATAAGGAGCCTCACCGCCCTTAATGACTGCCTGCAGTTTTTGTCCGTCACAAGGTTCACCCTCCAAAGAGAGATGTTGGCTGAACTCGTTCACAGGCGCCACCTTCAGAGCATAAGTAACATGGTCACTACAACCCTCCTCTGTGGACATATAGTGGAAACCGTAGGTTCCCGCGCCCAAACCACTAAAGGTCATGACCGTATCCTTCGTAATGGTGATAGCAGGCTTACCCACTTGATAGAAGGTGTTGGCATTCGGATTTCCTCCCGTCACCTGAAGCGTGACCATGGCATCCTCCGAATAGTTGCACTTTAACTGATCCTTCTTAGAAAGTACATTTATCTTATATGGTTTAACCACCTCTTCCAACTTGAATGAGACAGTGTTGGATTTATTGCCACACGCATCCTCCACAAGGAGACGATAGCTACCTGCCTCCAAGCCTGTGAGATTAAACTTCGCCATCTGACCCTCTACAGACGATGGAGCCACCTGCTTCGAAGAAGAGATTGGAATACGCAAAGTAAAGAATAGTATATTTACCGTTCGATACGAATCTTGTATCAAAGAAGCCTTATGGGAAGAAGACCAGCCGTTCACGTTGAACGAGACACCTCCGTTCGGATTCTTCAAACAAGTCACATTCCGCACGTCAATCTTTGTATCGATCTTCAATGGTTGGAGTGCATCGACCTCCACAATATCTTCGAAAGCAAGACCGCCCATCTCACAACCCTCCGCGCCGTAATGCGCACGAACTACGTACTTACCTGGAGCCAAGTTCTTCGGAGAAGTTATTCGCCACGTACCAGAGACAGTGGATGAGTAATTCTTGAAATTCGCCGTTCCATACGGAGCGTATCCACAAGTGACCACCATTCCATACGGAATCTGTCCGTCGGCAGAGACGTTCATTGTCAAATAACCGTTCTTTCCTTGATAGCAAGATTCGGCATGGCCAACACTCTTAACCACCAACTCAGGGAACTCTCCAATCGCTGGAATTGTAACCGACTTCTCTACACTATCACAGCCTTTCACATCTTTCACCTTACAATAGTAAGTATTGCCATAATCCATTGTGAACGGACACTTCGACGAATAGGTTCTACGCACCCGGCCATTGAAAGACCACTCATAGAGATAAGGTCCCGATTCACCCGATGTTTTTGCCACTAAGCCCTCATTCGGACAATGTACACCATTAAGTTGTAGATCCATCTTCAACGGGTTCGGACCATCAACCTCGTAATTCAAGACTGCCCGATCCGGACAACCCTCAACAGCCGATTCGTAGATCACACGGTATGATCCCTTCGTCAATCCATCATAAAGAATCGTCGAAGCACGATTAATCACTTGGTCAAGGTCGCCTTTCTGCGTATACAATCTATTGTGTCCATAATAACCACCGCTGACATTGAACCTCACATAACCCGTATTGTCATGAGCACATTCAAGACGAGCTAAGCCATCCAATTGGGTCAACTTATACGGTTCTATTTGGTTCACCGTAATTTCGGTAGAGGCATCCTGCTCTTTACAATCGTCCTCGACCTCAAACTTATATTTACCACCCTTTAAGGAAGAGAAGGTAAAGAGCGCCACACTATCTTTTGACACAGAGACAGGTGTCACCACACTACCATTCAAATTAGCCTTATATCCATTTTCCCATCCAGAAACATTCAACGTAATACTTCCGTTTGGTGTTGAAAGACAAGTAGCATCCGCCACAACAGGTTCCTCTATAATCAACGGCTTTTGCTTTGCCTTCACTACAAGAGTTTCTGTCACCTCATCCAAAGAGAGATTACAATTCTCTGTTCCATATCTCAAACGTATTACATAAGTACCCGGTTTCACATTATCTAAGATAATAATACCCCAATAAAGCATGGATGTAACACTCTTGACTATTTCGCCCGACTCAACCCGCTCCAACGTACAAGTCACAGCTTGATGTTCGTTGTTATTATAATAAAGAACGCCAATTTTTGCATTGTCGGAATCAAAGCAAGTCTCATCCACAGAAGCAGAAATCAACTTCAACGGAGAAAGAGAAGCCAATGGAGAAACCATGGCAAACGACGAAACTTCTGCACAACCCTTCTTATCCGTCACAATACACTCATAACGGCCAGCTCCCACATTCGACAATGTATTGCCTGACGTAGAGACTGTATCACCACTTGGTTTCACCCAACGGTAGCTATAAAGACCACTTTCTCCACTCGTATAGGCTGTAATGACCGCATCTTGGCAAACAATGCCATTCACCATCAAATCCGCCTTCAAAGGTTCTGGCGTATTCACCTTCAAATCCATCAAGACCTGATCACCACAATTCTCCACACCAGAGAGATAAGTAATTGGATAGGTTCCTCCCTCCAAGTTTTCCAATACGACGATTGTCGTGTCACCAGTCATCGGATAGACCTCTTCCCCACTCTCCATCGAGACGTTCAAGCGGGAGAGCAATGAGCCACCCGTCATTTGGAGGGTAACCGTTCCGTCATTTGAGTTATTACATGCCAAATCCGTTTTTCCAGCCAAGCGCTCCAACTTCAGCGGAGCAGGGCCTTCCACGACTAATTTATGGAGTCCCGTGTATGAGTTTTCGCAATCGTCAAACACATCAAACAAATAGACACCTACGCCCAATGAATCAATGTGGATAATCGCCTTCGACGGATCCTCCTCGTTTGGCTCCAAATAGCAATTCACATCTTTATTTCGATCGGATTGAACCGTCCTTTCATTCATCTTCACCGTTAAAGATGGGAGATAACCAGACAAGACCAACTCACAATGAGCCGTCGGATCAGACAAACAAATCGTATAGATGGTATCGACACCCGTTATGGACACAGGCTCCGCATCTTCAACCTTGATCGAGAATGTCGTATCTACCAAACAATAGTCATCCATGGTCGGTGTGATTTTCACCGTATACTCTCCTGCTGCCATATCCGAGAACGTCACATAATCAGCATCCTTTTCGGAATCATACGAATTCAAAAGGGCTCCGCTTCCATCATACAATTGAACAGCCAAAGGAGCCGAAGCATTGCGATCCATCGCAAAAGAGACCTCACCCCTGTTGCCACCCTTACAGATAGTAGGGTTCTCCGTGAGATCATTTATCAAAACATGGTCTTTGTCTTGGATTACGAGAGTAAGCACCTTAAACGTATCCGTTTTGTCGCTCTGACCTATTTTTTCCACATATTCATAGATGAAAGGCGAGAGCCCTGTGAGATCCAAATCCCAGCCATTCTTCTTATAGTTCGAGCCTTCACAAACTGCATCACGCTCCCTATAGTAGAATGAATCACGTTTTTCCACGGAAACAATCAATTTCACTATACTGTCGCAACCCGAGATAGCCAAATAGCGTTTCTCTATCAGTTTTTGTCCTGCAGTCTCGAAAATCGTATCCGAGCAGACGCCCTCATAGGAGAACGGCATACCCGCATAGGTATTTGCCGAAAGTTCGACCTCTTTGGCCTCGCAACCCACCGAAAGTGACAAGTTCACGATACTGTCGCAACCGTATTGGCTCTTCAACTTGTCCGTGAAGGTAAACGTTCCACTCTCTACGAAGACGCTATCCTTGAAGAGGGTCGCAAAGCTATATGTCTCGCCTGATTGAATGTTTGCCGTCAGATTAGTCTCTATCGTAGGACACTCTACCGTCACTGTCAAACGGACGATACTATCGCAACCGCTAACCGCCTTAAAGACACGCTCTACTAAAGCCGTTCCCTCTTTCTTGAACAAGGTATCTGTGCATACGCCCTTATAGGTGAACAGTTTGCCCACCAAAGCATTGGACGTCAAGTTCGTGGTCTTCGTCTCACAACCCACCGAGAGAGTCAAATTCACGATACTGTCGCAACCGTATTGATTCTTCAACTTGTCCGTGAAGGTAAACGTTCCGCTCTCCACGAAGAGGCTATCCTTGAAGAGGGTCGCAAAGCTATATGTCTCGCCTGATTGGATATTTGCAGTAAGATTCGTCTCTATTTCTGGGCACTCTACCGTAACCATCAATCGAACAATGCTATCGCAACCGCTGACCGCCTTAAAGGTTCGCTCCACCAAAGCAGTGCCTGCCTTTTTGAACAAGGTGTCTGTGCATAGACCCTTATAGGTGAATGGCTTGCCGACTATGGCATTGTCCGTCAAGTTCGTCGTCTTTGCCTCGCAGCCTACCGATAGGGTCAAGTTAACGATACTATCACAACCGTATTGGCTCTTCAACTTGTCCGTGAAGGTAAACGTTCCACTCTCTACGAAGACACTATCCTTGAAAAGGGTCGCAAAACTATACTTCTCGCCTGATTGGATATTTGCAGTCAGATTCGTCTCTAGTTCTGGGCACTCTACCGTAACCGTCAAGCGAACGACACTATCGCAACCGCTGACCGCCTTAAAGGTTCGCTCCACCAAGGCCGTGCCCTCCTTCTTGAACAAGGTATCCGTACATACGCCCTTATAGGTGAACAACTTGCCCACCGTGGCATCGGCCGTCAAGTTCGTGGTCTTCGCCTCGCAGCCTACCGAGAGGGTCAGGTTCACGATACTGTCGCAACCATATTGGTTCTTCAACTTGTCCGTGAAAGTAAACGTTCCGCTCTTCACGAAGACGCTATCCTTAAAGAGAGTTGCAAAACTATATTTCTCACCTGATTGGATGTTTGCCGTCAGGTTCTTCTCGATCGTAGGGCACTTGACAGTCAACGTCAAGGTCACAATACTATCACAGCCATATTGATTTTTTAAGTTATCCCTAAAAGAAAACGTTCCGCTTTTCACAAAAACACTATCTTTGAAAAGGGTCGCAAAACTATAGGTTTCGCCGACCTGAATGTTTTCGCTCAAAATAACCACATCCATAGAACACCCTACCGTCACGGTCAAACGAACAATACTATCGCAACCGCTCACTGCTTTAAAGGTTCGCTCCACTAAGGCTGTGCCCACCTTCTTGAACAAGGTATCTGTGCATAGACCCTCATAGGTAAACGGCTCGTCCACCGTGGCATTGGCCGTCAAGTTCGTGGTCTTCGCCTCACAGCCTACCGAGAGAGTCAAGTTCACAATACTATCACAACCGTATTGGTTCTTCAACTTATCCGTGAAGGTAAATGTTCCGCTCTCCACAAAGACGCTATCCTTGAAAAGGGTTGCAAAGCTATATTTCTCGCCGGACTGAATGCTTGCCGTCAGGTTCTTCTCGATTTCTGGACACTTTACTGTCACGGTCAAACGAACGACACTATCGCAACCACTCACCGCCTTAAAGGTTCGCTCCACCAAGGCCGTACCCTCCTTCTTAAACAAGGTATCTGTACATACGCCCTTATAGGTAAACGACTTGCCCACTGTGGCATTGGCCGTCAGATTCGTGGTCTTCGCCTCACAGCCTACCGTGAGGGTCAAGTTCACAACACTATCACAACCGTATTGGTTCTTCAACTTGTCCGTGAAGGTAAACGTTCCACTCTTCACGAAGATGCTATCCTTGAAGAGAGTCGCAAAGCTATATGTCTCGCCTGATTGGATGCTTACTTTCAGGTTCTTCTCGATTTCCGGACACTTTACCGTAAGTTGAAGACGTACCACGCTGTCGCACCCTTCAACAGTTTTTAATGTCTGCGTATATTCGAAAGTTCCCTCCTCCGTCAAGACACCATCCAATTCCGTGCCGAAGGTATAAGTCGAGCCTACAAAAGCCTCATCCTCAAGAACCTTTGTCTTTTTCAAGCAAGGAATTTCGTAAGATCCAGCACATGTTTCAGAAAGACGCTCCACGCCCCGCTGGTCCACAGTCACCGTCGTAGCGGACAAAGGCATTCGGATGCTGGTGCCATCGGGCAATTGGTCATCATCCAATGCATACGAAGCAGTGAAGCCACCATGTTTACCTAAATTAGAGTATGGACGATGTATGATTGAAGCAAAATCATCATTAGAAAATTCCTTATCCGTCGTCTTCGAGAAGAAGGGTTTCTCATTACCATCTCTCAAATAAATATTGTATTCAGAAGTAACATCTTGCGGTTCGTCAAACGACAAAGAACAATTAACAAGATTTCCAATCATCTCACACTTCGCCAAATTCTGGAACGAGACATCTCTTCCCGCTATTATCGTATTGTTACGGAAAGTTGCTACTGGATTTGCCGACCGACTCATCTTATAGATTGAGAACTGGGTCGCATCATAGACATCAAACGTGGAATTGTTCCATTCTAAGTTTGCATCCGAAAAGAAATAAAGACATCTTTCATTTATAACATCGAAAACACAGCAAGCAATTTTTATATCTTCCGAATCGAATATAAAAAATCCTTCTTGATTATACTCAAAAGCACAATTCCTTATATCAGCCCCTCCTCGTTGCAAATTCAAAGCTTTTGAACCATTCATAAAGGAGCAACTATCCAAAATCAATTTTGTCCCCTTCTCTTCTGGGAAAAAGGCCAACAAACCGTCTTGAGAGGAACCGCTACCTTTACAACCATCCAACACAATGCCACGACACGAAACAGTTCCAGCACTTTGTGGCTTCATAAGGATAATGTCATGAACAACCGTTTCTTCATCCAACTTACCACTCAACACCGTTTGGTACTCTTCAGGATGAGGCAATTCTCCTTCTTTAGGATCAACAGAATAGCCACCCACCAAGTTCACCCTTTTTTTCGTATAATAAGTATAATCGCTTTTATTATAGTATACGTATTCTGGGTTCGGATAAATTGGATAATACGTTCCCTTGGCGATATGGAATGTCACATCATCGTCCACCAACGAGAAATACAAGGCGAAATCCTCGGGGCTCAAAGCCTCTTTCCAATTTTCACCGTTTCCATTTCCTGAGGTTTTCACATAGTAATTTTTGATGGTTGGGGAAGGTTTGACCAGAAGTGTGTGCATCACGATGCGTTCGCAACCATTTTGAGGTGTCAAATATTCAAAGATGCTGTCATGGATTCCCACTTTGTCATACGTTTTACCCAAGAAGGGGTCACCCAATTTAATGGTATCATTTTTGAAAATGGTATCCCTACATAATTCGTAAGAACCTGCACACGTCTTGGAAAGACGCTTCATGCCTCGTTGGTCTTCAGTCACCGTCGTAGCGGACAAAGGCATTCGAATGCTAGCACCACCAGGTAATTTGTCATCCATCAAAGAAACGGAGGGAGTAAAACCGCCATGGTAGTCTATAGCCCCAACAATTGCCTTAAAATCAGTCCAAGTACCAAACTTATCTGTTTTCGAAAGGAAATATTGCTCATTCTCTCCATCCAAAGAAAGATTATAGGAGGAACTGACATTGTCAGGATATAAGAAAGAAAAACTTCCATCTATAAAATTACCCACCATTTCACATTTCAAAGAATTCACGAACGACAGATTTCCTAAAACCGTATTATTCCGAAAAACAACCTTTGGATTTGCCGTCTGAGTTGGTTTAGTCAATGAAATAGCCGCATTATTATAGTAAACCACGATAGAAGAATTACTCAATTCCAAATTTGCATCTGAAAAGGAAGAGACGATTCTATCATTTGCGAAAAAGTGACAAGCATACACATTTATATCTTCCGAATATAGAGCAGAAATTGATTCGTCATTATACTGAAAAACACAATTCTTTACAGATGCACCACCCGTAGATATAGACAAAGCCTTTGAGCAAAATTCAAAGACGCAACTATCCACCATAACCTTAGTCCCCGTTTGTTCTGGGTTGAAAACAAACAAACCATCCTGACCAGATGACAAGGCTTGGCATCCTTTCAAAACGACACCACGAAAAGTTGCCACTCCCTTAGTTCGTGGTTTCATGACAACGACATTATAAAGATATGAGTAATCACCAGACTTGCCACTCAAGACTGTTTCATTATTCATAGGATCTGGCAACTCTCCCTCTTTCGGGTCAAGAGAATAACCGCCTACCAAATTCACCCGACTTTGTGTATAATAGGTAAGATACCGATCATCGTTACCTTTTCCTTCTGGATTCATATAAATAGGATGGTATTCACCCTTGGCAATATGGAATGTCACATCATCGTCCACCAAAGAGAAATAAAGGGCAAAATCCTCAGGGCTCAAAGCATATTTCCATGATGAGCCGTCTCCATGTCCTGTGGTTTTCACGTAGTAATTTTTGGTGGTTGGAGAAGGTTTGACCAGAAGCGTATGTGATACAACAGTATCACAACCGTTTTCAGAAGTCAAACGTTCGCAAACTTTTTCATACACACCCACCCTGTTATAATGATTACCCAAAAAAGGATCTCCCACGAAAATGGTATCTTTTTTAAAAATGGTGTCTTTATGACATAATTCATAGGGACCAATACACGTGTTCTCATATCTCTTCTTTCCAATTGCATCTCTATTATAAGACACTGAAGACAACGGGAACCTAATAGACTCTCCTGTGACCAATGTATCATTTTTCAATTCAATACATTTATTTTTCTTATTTCTCACAGTTTCAATGTACGGTGGATAAATCAGGATATGCCTATAATCGTATTGAATATCAGAGGCAATTGCCTTCACACTTGTTGTATCAACATCAGGAATAGTTCCATCATACACTCCCCCGTTGCAATCATTAAAAAGATCCTTTAAAACTTCCATAGGTTCGACCCTATCGGTCTTGTCTATCGTAAAATAAGCGTCTTCTCCTATGTACGGAAGTGTTGTGTATATATTGTTGCGAGAAATCACATTAGCATCGTCATCCTTAGTATAGAAACCCTTACCAATGAATATATTTCCTGTAAGATACAATTTCCCTGTTGTCTCTGTTTTATGAATCATCGCAGACCTTCTTTCCTTACCATTGTCATCTTTTACAACCTTCGATATACAATTAAAGAAATAACAATTCTCCACAACTCCTTCTCCATTGTTACAATTCAAAGCACCACAATAGTTATGGGAATAATTACCGACAAGGACACAATTGGATAATGTTATCGAGTTTAATGATAGGATTGCTCCAGACAATAAACCTTGGTTTTTGATAAACGAGGTGTTATAAATTGTTCCATTCTTCAAAGTGAGACAGGCCGAGCCCGATTTTTCGCATCCATTTTCTTCAAATGATGAATCAAAAACCCTCAATCTGTCTACATTATTAGTACCCAAACCACCCACACAAGGAAGTCCAGAATCCAAACAATTTTGGCGGAAACTGCATTTTTCTATATTGAGAGACCTTGCCGATGTCTGAAAAAACACAGCGGCTCCAGGATTGGCATAGAAATCGCAATTGGTCAAATACAACGAAAGATCACTTTTGGAGTTGAACATAATAGCCGATGTTTTTGCTCCCTTAAAGCGAACACCGTCAAATCTAACAAGCGAAGCATCTAAAATCTTAAACAGATAATTCAGATTATCGCCAGTATACTTTATTGACAAAGCATCTACATCAAAGAATAACTTTTTTCTTCTAAGCAATGAAAAAGTCGCTATGTCCCTAACAATCTCATCATCCGAACTCAAATCGGCACTGAACACTGTCGGATGCCCCTCTAAATCTCGCAACACTATCGGATGCCCCTCTAAATCTCGCTCTCCTGAATTATAATAGCCTCCCAAGATTGTGACATTTTTCCTGATTGATAAAGCATCGTTAACAATATATTCTCCCCCCTCCACATAAAAAATCGAACCAGATTCAGCATTTGGCAGTTCCGAGAAGAATTTAGTGGGAGACCATGCTTTTTCCCACGAAGAACCTTCTCCAGTGTCCGTTCCATCTTTTGAAACGTAATATGTAGCGGCTGTACAGACTAATTGAACCTGTAAAAAAAGAGCCAGAAGGGAAAATAAATATTTTTTCATCTGATAACGAAGTCTTTTAATTCATATAGCAGCCTGGCTTTTCCGCACAGGCTGCTATGGTTTTAATTTCTAATTATTTATTATCAACAAATATGGTTTGTGTGCAAGAAGCCTTACCCGCTCTTTCCACTACCACGAAGAAAGCTTGACCAGGAGTCAACTTTTTCATAACAGAGTACAAGTCTACCCCATGATATGGATTTGGAGAAACCCAGTTATCATAAAGAGACTCAATCAACTTTCCGTCTTGGTCAATCGCATAGACATGCATGTGCGTGAACTCCGTCACATTGATGTATATTACATGGTTTTGATCATTAACAGGATTGATGAAGGTTATACCTTGGCACTCCTCCTTATCCACAGCCTCATGTCCTGAGATTGCGAACTGGAACTGATTGCCGTCTCCATACGTTATCTTGACAATAGCATCTTCATCGCCCTTTGCATCATATGTTATGCTAAAGGTTCCGCTTTTCCCTTTAAGAACTTCCGTGATGTTCTCTGACACAGTAAAGTGCTCACTAACACCTGAATTCTCCTTTTCAATCGAAATCTTGATGTTCTCTATGTCAGCACATCCAGTATAATTTTCAATGAGATATTGATACACCACAGGAGCCTTTACAAATCCGAAATTCGTATTATCCTTAGTAGACACAATAGTCTGTCCATTTGAAATCTCACGCCAATTACCCTTTAAGGTGAAAATAGCGTTTATAGGCATATTTACAGACACCATGCCCCAATAATAGTTAGAATTTGGATCTGTGATATCATACAACATATCGCCTCTCTTGAGCTTGATAACCATTTCGTCCCCAAAGTCCAATCCATCCTTAACAGGAGCTCCAGTCGCCATGGAAATAGTAGCATAAACGACAGAATTCTGATCCTCTACCTTCGCATAACCAGCCAATGACAAATAAGCATCATCACATTGATTCTTATAGTAAATAAAGATTTCATCGCCATTTTGGAAGTTGCTACACTCCTTAGGCTGACTTGTCGTAAGAGGAGCAGACATAGTATATGCAGAAGATTGTACCTGCAAACTTTGACCATTGTTAGCGTCGTTGATAGAATACTGTCTAGGACGCTCGTTTGTAGCCTTGTAGGTTGTTGAGCCCAAATCATCCTCTGCCGTCAAATAGTACTCAAAGCCAGGAGCCATTGAGAACTTAGCAGGGATTTCCCCACAATATCTACTACCGTTCCATTGAAGATTAGCATCTATGAAATTATCTACCGAGTTGATAGCTCTATACATGATTTTTGCAGATTGCACAGAACCATCGTCCGTCAAGTCCACACAAATATCTATTGGTTGGCATGGCTGCTGGCTGACAGTCACCTCTGGCTCCCCGAAAGAAGGTGGAGTGTTAGGATATACCGTAATTGTCCAATAATCAGGATCCACACCGTTTGGCGACAACAAAAGGTAGTTACCATCGTTCATCTTCACATCAAAGCGATACTCGACAACTGCATTTTCCGTCAAGAACTCAGAAGGAACCGATGCATACCAGCCATCACCCTCCTGTGCGTTTACGAGAACTGTTGTCCACTCATCAGCAGGACCGTTCTCTTGATGCACACGCATCTTCACCTCTACAGTTGCCACGCTTTTACCAGCAGGAATATCGCTAATCATCACACCCACTTTTTCATTTTGAGAACCGACAGCCACCGATTTAGTATCGTATTCCACAGTGGATGGAGTACGCTCTACAAAGGCCTGCTCTTGTGGACAAACTGCGTTGTTCGTTGTCACACCATTTATAGAAATCTCCACGGATGGACATTCAGGTGGAACTGGAATAGAACACTTATTCATGTCAATTGTCAAGACATAGCGTTCTGTCAACAACTGCGCTATTTTATCGAAAATCTCATCATAACCATTGTTGTTCTCTATATCAATAGAGACACCTCCCGTAGAAGTTGCTATTCCATCGAAACTTTCATCATGCTTATAGGAATTCGATGCAGCATCGTAATAAGTCAAACTATTTTTAACGATAGTAAAGACTTGGAATCCATTCTTTCTCAAGTCATCAATCAAGCCTGCCTTGTCGGACAAGTGATAAGTCGTGCCTCTCGTACAATCATTCGCATTTTGGTCATACAAGGCCGTCTCATCACCGATAAGGACGATGACCTTCTGCGCCATACCGTCCCAATATTCACCTTGCTTATCTATCATGTCATATAGGCAACTATAATAAGGCTCATAGCTTCCTGAGGCATGTTGTTTGTTCCACTCTTTGAGGAAAACCTGCCTATCATTGGATTTTCGCAATGAAATTAAGAAACTGCCACCAAAATCTTTCTTGAAATTTTTAGGACAACTCTCCTCCGCATATCCCAGCCTAAAAATTCCAGCACTCGCATTCATTGAATTACCTATCTTATTAACCAATTTCTCCACATTTGTGGCGACCCCATCTATATCATCTTGCATACTGCCACTATTGTCCATCAAGAAACCGATTTGCACAGGCATATTGCTGAAATCAGTCAATCGTTGTAGTTTCAAGCAAGAAGAAGAGACAGTAGAGCCATCCACTTTCACCGTCAAATTCTCCTTCACCAGACCCTCTACGAACTGATCATTGGCAGAATGTGCCGAAAAATATAGATTTAGTTTCTTCGGGAAACCTACTTGAGAAAAGCCCAAATAGGTTAGGTTTGCCACACTCGAAGACAAATCGACATTGTTAGGCAATCCAGCTGCCGCCCTTAGTGCAACCGTTTTCAAGACATCAAATTGGTTGATGGTCCAGCCCTCGCCTTCATAGTTTCCATCGGAAGTCAAGGAAAGTTTTACAATAATCCTTTTACCTGCGTACTTGGTTACATCCACATACTCGTCATACTCCTCAGAATCTCCGCTTCGCTTGCAAAGGTTCTGATAATTATTTCCTCCATCCTCAGAGACAGAAACACGTACATAGTCATGATTGCTCTCCGTTTGGAATTTTTCGTTCAAATGAAGATAAATACGTCCTCCATTGTTCACTGTAGGCAACGAAATCTCAGGACTCACTATCTGCAAATTCGAGTTGCTGCCATACCTTCCCGTCACGAGGGACTCTCCTTGCAAACGGAAACCTTGCGATTTCCATTGCGAAGCCATCTCACTCGCCCCAACGGCATAAATAGGCATCATTCCGCCCTTCACTTGAGCAGGTTGAACTATCACCTTCTCAAAAACGCCTTTTTTCTGATCGACTTCTTGCGCAAAACTCGAGATACCCATCGAAGCCGCAAGAGCCAACATAAACAAATTTCTCATTACTTTTTAATAAATTTTTTATTAATAATACAGCCTTTGTGTTTTAATCGTAACGTATAAGCGCCATCTGCAAAACCAGAAAGGTCTATGTTATCGGAAGATTCCATCTTGTGGATTTTTCCTTGTAAATCAACAATCTCAATTGACTCTGCTTGATTTCCATTTTCAACATGGAGAAGGCTATTGGAGACAACCGTTGCCACCTCAAATAGATTCTCCGAATAGTCTACGACAGAAGAGGAGACTGCAAATATTGCCTTCACCGTCGCTGTGTCTTTCACCCCCTTCAAAGTGTATGTTCCATCGCCATTGTTAGTCAACAATTCTCCGCCCAAGGTTCTGACTTCCTTCACTTGATAGCCAGCCTTCGGTGTTACCTTCACAAGGCCGTCCTCTCCCCATCTGACTTTTTTGTCAGGTGCAAACACCTCGCCTTCTTCCGAAGGCTCCGCCTTGATGCGAAAAGTTTCGATGTATTTAGCATAGATGCCCGGCTCTGTAATATATGCTACCTCCTTATCGGGATCGGGGTCTAAATCTGGCCAAGCTTTGGTTGTCCTTGCTATGTTATAGCCACCCACATACAAACCACCTTTTCCATCTGTCAGATACAAGTCAGCCCATGATATATATGGCCATAAAATCGCCCACTTAAAATTTTCATTTTCATCATATTTTGCAATTGCAGCAGTCCTCGATGTATCGGTAGAAGAATATAAATGCGTTTTATCCGACAACTGAACATCTATCGGATCACAACCATAACCAGCCTCCATATTCAAATAAATAGAGCCATCTTTCTCAAAGTCCACTCTAAAAAGTTTACGTCCCCAAAAAAAGATATTTTTCGCCTCAAAAGGATAACCTTTTCGCTCCTTGCTACGGAAATCTTGTCCAAACTCTCGATAATGCAAAAGCAATCGATTATCTTCATCTTGGTCGTAAGCCATCAAATGTCCATTGTTTGCCTTATACAAATAGTGAGGAAGCCATAGGGAATAATCCTGCACATAGTCTATCAATTCAGGATAACCATCCTTCTTCAACAAGTATTTGGCAACTACCGCATCGTGCTCGCACTCCGTCGGGCTCAACAACACCTCCTTTGTCGGATCCATGTCGATGTCCACATTCTTACTGAAGATGGCAGCCTTCAAATACAGCGTATCATCCACCACGACAAACCAATTCTCCATCTCCTCGTCATAGGGCATATAATAGCCAAAATACTCTTGATAATACTTTGCCGTTACAGGTAGCCATGGGACATCTTGTCGTTCTCCTCCTATGGCATAATCCCATGCCAATTGAAAATCAGGTGTTATCTTTGCCAGATAGGCATCCAAGCCTCCATGTGTCCGTGTATCACTTTTCAAACGGAGCGTATCCAACCCCTTAAAACGCTCATCTATATA
>JAGCWQ010000211.1 GCA_017961765.1 Paludibacteraceae bacterium
CAATCCGGCCGTGGCAGGTGCTGAGCGTTGCTCCCACCTCATGTTGACGGGTAAATTTCAATGGATGGGAATGGACGATGCGCCGATGACGCAGACGTTGAGTTTCAGGACGCGTGTCTTGAAGAATGTCGGTCTGGGTGCCTACGTCTATAATGATAGGAATGGTTATTCATATCGTCAGGGTGGTCAGGCTACGTTTGCTTACCATATTCCGTTGTCGGAGAATAGCGGCTATTTCATGAAGGACCGTTCCATCGAGCGTCAGTTGTCCTTCGGTATCTCGGCAGTGGCCAACCGCTATGCCTTCTCAAGCAAGCTCTTTACGGACGAGAACTCTTCCGATCCTTCATTGGGTAACGGAGACCAGGATAAGGGTATCTACTTCAATGCGAACTTCGGTTTGTACTTCTTGTGGGACAATTTCTTCTTCGGTGCATCAGCCATGAACTTGTTGCCTACGGAGTTGACAGAGTTGGGTGTTGACGAGCCGGTTCGTCCGTTGACTTACTTCGCCTTCTTGGGTTACGACATCGATTTGGATAACAATATGACAATTGAGCCAGGCTTGATGTTCAAGGGCAATGTGGACGACCAACGTCAATTGGATATCAACTTGAAGTTCATGCAGACGGTACCAGACAATGAAGACCTCTCTTACTGGTTGGAGGCTTCCTACCGCCATTGCTTGGATGATGGCAACTCTCAATCGTTGGCCTTCTATCCAATGGGTGGAATTCGCTACAAGCGCTTCCGTATCGGTTATGCTTACCAATTGGGTCTGACAGGTTTGAACCACCACAACTCAGGTTCACATGAGATTATGTTAGGCTACTCTTGGTGTATAACGAAACACTTCTGTAGATAAGGAATACATAGAGATTTCTTTATATAGCAAAGGGATGTATCATCGGAATACATCCCTTTGTCTGTTTTGTGACTGATGTTATTGGGTTCAAAGTCCGTTCGGCATCATTATTTGTTGGAAACTACTTATTAGAAATGGGCTAAGAGGTACCCGGTAGATACGGGTGAACGGAACTCTGGCAGGGAAGGAAAGTGCGGACTTCTGTCTGCAGCCCCATTTTAGCTGCCCACCGACAGCACTTGCGGTGCAATCGGTTCCTATCAAGAAAGGCTTTCTGCCTATCCGTCAATGCAGAAGCTGTATCTCATTTCAACTTGTGAAACTTAAAATCCTACTTTCCTTTTGTTGTTACCAAATAGATGCCCGATGGTATCTCCAAATGGATGGTCTCTCCTCCCTCTATTTTTACCTCTTTGATTAATTGACCTTGGGTGTTGTGGATGAGGAAGGTTTGACCTTTCTCTCCTTTGATTTCCATTATGCCCTTTGTAACGACCTTGATGGAGGAGGTTTCTTTATCTACTTTGGGGGTTGGAATCTCCTCTGTGGAGGTCAGTTCTTTATAGCCTAATTCCCTCATCCATTTTTGATAGCTACCATCGGATTCGTTTTCGATAGGGACATAGTCGTGGATTTGTGAGTCGAAGCAGAAAGCAAATAGATTGCTTGAATTGTTGCTACTTTTAGCTAAACCTGCGATGCCGTTCTCTGTTGTTGTGGCGCATAGGTTGGCGAGGCATAGGTTTTCATTCCCTTTTGGGGAAATTCGATAGTAACCGTCATTTCCTGCTGGGGTGACGCTCCAAAGTTGATTTTCCTCTCCTGTCGAATCGGCCCAAGCCAACTGTTCGTTGGTTAGGCTTAACGCCTCTCCTGTTTGGACGTTGATGAACTGGTAGCTCCCCCGTTTCTTGGATAGGCGGAACGTGATGTTTTTCTGCTCGTCATCCTCTGTCAGTAGGAATTTGTTGCCTTGGCTGGATAGTATGCGGTTGGCGTTTTGGGAGAGCAACAGATACTCTTTCCCTTCTTCAACATTCTTTACTCGTCGGTATCTGTTCAGCTTGTCGAAAAGGCCTAAGTCCCATTCCCCATAGAAGCGTAGGATAGGGTGGCCAGTGCGCATGTCGATGGGTAGCCAGATGTGCCAAGACTCTCCGACGTTAGCATCTGAGAAGTAGTCGCCCCCCTTCCAACGGTCACCCATGTAGATATAGGCGTTGAAGAGGTTGGGAACTTTGAAAATGTAGTTGCTCTGCGAGTTGTAGGTCTTATTGGCGTTGGCGTCAATGCAAGGGTTTCCCAAGTCTTTCCATCCTTCGAAAGGGAGTTCGCTATAAGAAGCGTGTGCGGCATTGGGATCCCAGCCCGTACAACCGGAGGTGATGGCGATGAATCTGCCGTGGTATTTTATGACAGCAGGGGCTTCGTATTGCTTTTGGACGAAGATGCGGCTCCAACGGTTACTTAAGTCCAAATAGTCTTCATCTAGTAGGGTGACGTGCATGGTCATGTTCTCTTCTGCAGAGCCGAAATGATAGCCTACTCCAAATTCGGGGTCATAGAGCAGTGTCTGGTCGCGGGAGCCGGAGGGCTGTTCGTCTCCTCGTGGACGCATGGTTTTCAAGAACGTGTAAGGTCCTGTGATTTTGTCGCTGTAAAGGATGGCCACTCTTGATGCGGCATATCCAGATCCGTTCTCCCAGTGAACCCACATGGCGTATTGTCCTGTCTTAGGGTTGTATAACACTTTCGGACGTTCCAGCGTGCGTCCGAAGTTCATGTCTTGATTGTCGTTCCTCAAAGGCACGTTAGGGCATTCGTAGGCCATGCACTCATATTTCCAATTGTAGAGATCTTTGGATGTGTAGCAGACGATGCCGTTGCTCTTGACGGGTGTTTTCCGGTAGTTCTCGCCAAACCAGTAGTAGGTGCCGTTCTCGTAGAGTACGCATCCGCCATGGGCGTTGATGTGGTTCCCTGCTTCGTCCAACCAGTTCATGCCCAATCGGATGGCGCTGCTCCCGTTTCGGAAACTTTTGTAGGGTTGTTGTTGACTTCCGACACGAATCAGTTGCCAATAGTGCTTCCCGTCGTTCCCGCTTTTATCGCTGTAAACGCCGCTGCCGTCTGTTGTTCCATCCGTTCCTAAGTAGAGGTTGTTCGATGAGAATTGGATTCTCACATAGCACTCTTCGTTGGGTGCGTAGTCGATTTTCAGGTGGCTTGCATTGGATTGGGTGTTGGAGGACAAAGATGTGTTGTATTCGCCCGATGCGCTGAGGTAGCCCCCGCTTGAAATATGTTTGATCGAGAAAGAGCCGTCGTTTAGTTTCTCTATCAAGAATTGCTGGTTCTCGTTATTCGAGGCATCTTTTAGTTGCAGTTTGCTGTTGATGTAGGAGAGTCTGCGGTTCCCTGCATGGACGATATAATACTTTTCACCTTCTGAGAAGGCAGGGTTGCGACTGTTTTTGTACTCTTTGATGGCTGTTTGCAGTTGGGCGGTTGCCTGGTCTATCTCCTTTTGCTCTCTGCTGGACTCTGCCGTGTTCCGCGCCACTTTGATTGCATTTTGCAAAATCTGCCGAATTTGGGGAGAAAAAGCGCCTTCTTGGGTTCCTTCCGTCGTATTGGATAGTTGTTGCTCTGCCTTGGAAATGGCAGCTTCCAACCCGTCTGTGATGAGAATGTGGTTGGATGCTTCTCGGAGGAACCAATAGTGGAGGGTTTCGTTACCGCTTTTGTCAGAATAGACGAGAGAGCCTGGGGCGGTTTGGTCTGTTCCTAGATATAGGTTGTTGTCTGCGCATTTGATTTTGACAAAGTCGCCGCCGACTTCCTCGATGCTGAATCTGGCCGTTGTCCCGGTGGACGAAGAGTATTCCGTGTCCCAAGTGCCTGTTTTGGTTATGTTTTTACCTTTCTTTTTGCTTTGGATTAGCCAAGAGTTTCCGTTCCTTGCGAATTGAAAGATCTGGTCTTCTGCCGATTGGAAAGTGTGTAGGTTGGGCGTTTCGTCTGCAGCCGACAATACCATTCCACTGGAGTGGAATATATAGTACTCCTTGTTTGCTTCTATGGCGTGGCATAGTTGTGTTAAAAGCAAGAGGAAGAAAACGATGGAGAATTTGTGTTTATGCATGTTTATTGGTTTTCTTGTTATAACTGGGATTCAGATTGCTAACTTCATTTAAATGAGATAGCTGAGGGCAAATTTATAAAAGTTTTTCTAAGGTAGGAGAACTTTCTCGATTCTTTTAAATCGTATGTTTCGTGGTTTGGCATTTGCATGAAGATGATATTTTTCATAATATTGCCATGAAAAATGTTTTACCATGGATCAAGAATTGGTGCCGTTGGGAAATGTAGAGAAAGATATCTTGTTGTTATGGAAGGATAGAAAATGAAAAAACAGATAAAAAAATACTTGAAAGAGAACTTATTGGTTTTTGGGATAGGGGTATTTGGCTCGGTGCTCATCTCTCATTTCTTTGGTGGGTATTCTCGTACTGGCTCCTATCATCCACCTCAGTCTTGGGGGGAAATATGGGATGGCAGATGGTTTTATATAGGGATTTTTGCCCTTTTTGTGTGCTTGGGTACGCTTCGGGATTGCTATGATGATTGGAGAGGAAGAAAAAGGAATAAGTGAGATCTCCAAACTTGGTATTTGTGTAGAAAATAGTAGTTGTTTATGACATTTAATTTGTTACATATATGGGCTTTTTGATTTTCTTAGTTGTGACAGTTCTTGTGGTTGTGATATTCCGGACCAGTGATTCTGTTGATAGTGGGCTTCCGTTCTTTGGAATAGGCTTATTGATCCTTATTGCCGAGATGATTTATAGTTTCGTGAAAGTATCCAATAGTAGCGGTGTGTTGTCAATCCTACAGATTGTATTATACTGTGTGATTTGCTTTCTGGTTTGGATTTTGACCGGTCCGTTGCATTTGAATGGGTAAGTCTTTTCTCTGAATGGGACAAATACGAAACAAGCCCACCAATAGATGGCGGGCTTGTAGGTAAGTAATTACTAGATTATCATGAAATGTATTTGAGCTTTGAGCTGTTGATTATTCAATGGCTTTCTTCAACGCTGCTGTATTGTCGAATGTTTGTCGCTCGGAGATTTTCTCCTCGTACTCTACCCAATGAATTACGTTTCCTTCAGCACAATCTTTGTAGCTGTCACCTGAGATGTTGACTGAAATCTCACCGATGTTATAGATGCAGATACCGTAGTTTTGAGAATTGCTGAATGTACAGTTCTCTATCGAGCCCTTCGGATTGTTGTCGTTGACAGTAATCAGTGCGGATCTCCAGTCGTCTGGCTCGCCGAATCCTCCGTTTTTGATGTCGCAGTAGCTGAGGATGGAGTTTGCCTTCTTGGTGTCGTACTTGATTCCGTTCCAATAGCCGGCTTCCTCTCCAAATCCGTCGAAGACGATGTGTTCTGTTGCTGTTCCTTGGGCGATGAAGGTAGCTTCCTCGTCTATTCCGATGGACTTTTCTGCCCCCATCTTTAGCGTTGTACCTGCTTCTATAGTGAATGTCTGTGCGCCTATAATGTTGAGTCCATTTTCAAAATAGTAAGGAATAGGCATTTTCTTGAGTGTGTTCTTATCAGAACTCTCCAAACCGCTGCCGTTGATGCCTATCATGTTGTACTTGTTGGATGCGAACGAGTTATCGGTGGCGTCCAAGCTAAGCATGGAAGTGGTCTCCTCGATGTAGATAGGGTAGGACTTGCAGTTGGTGATTTTGTTCCCTTGGAATGCGGTGAATTTTGCGCCACCCTCCAATTGGATTCCATTTGTGAGTGAACCGTCAATTGTACAGTTCTTGAATGCTGCCGTACCTCCTTCAATGTCGATTACACCGTCCCATTTGCCGTCACCGCTACCACCGTTTTTAAACGTGACATATTCGAAAACGTTGTCCGAACGTTTGGACGTGATGGTGATTTTATTCCATGCCCCTACGTTTTGGTTGTTGGTAGGACCCGTGATTACGATTGGCTTTTCTGCTGTTCCCGCTGCTTTGAGTCCGGCATTCTCGCCTACCCATATTCCACCGTTGTTGCCAGTGAACATGATAGTTACGCCTGGTTCGATTGTCACGAGGGCGTTTCCGTCGAGACTTACCACACCACTAATGACATAGTCGATAGGGAGTCCGAGGTCTTTCCATACTGTGTTTTTGTTGATGGTTCCCCCTTCGATGGAGACTGGGTCGGTTGCGTCGCTTCCGTTACCTCCTTCGCCGTTAGAGCCTTCGGCAAATAGGGCGACGAGGGAGATGCTTTTGTTTACAATGAGAGTACGAGGGTTGTTGGTGTTGTCATCGCTCCATTTTGAGAAGTGGTAGCCGGATTTGGCTGTCGCTATGATGGAGATTTCGGTGCCTTCGGCATAGTCGCCGTCACCTGAGACTGTACCCATGGTAGGATCGTTCACTTTTAGGGTGACGGAGTAAGTTGTCTTATCGTCATCGTCATCCTTTGAGCAGCCGGTAAATAGTACCGCTGCGCCAAGCAGAAGCATGCTTGAGATTTTCAGCAATTTGTTCATATCGTTCAAAATTAATGGTTGTTGTTTCTGTTCTTTTTTTGTGTCTAATTATGGCAAGTTCTATGGGCTTTTGAATCTTGATTTAGGTCTATTCAGGATCCTTTCGTCTTTGTTTCATAGAATTGTATATGCTAATATAACCATAATTTTGGCAAAAATGCAATGATTTGATTATTTTTTGACGACATAAACTATAATTTCTTGCTTGTGCAGGTTGATAGCCTTGCAGAGAGGACGTTGGGGAGCTCCGCATTTCAGCGAGGGGCTGGGGTCGAATTGGGATTTTTGGAATAGAAAATCCTCCTTGTTGTTATTTGCCTTGCCTTTGCAACACTACCTTTTGCCCAAGCAAAAAGTAAACGCCGTTGCATAGAGCGTTGATTTGGTTCCATCCTGACGATAAGTGTAGCGTTGAGACGCATTTGCCGTCTGCAGAGTAGAGGGGCGCCTCTTGATCCTTGCTGGAGCGGATGAAGATGGAGGTGCCGTTTGTTGTGACTTTGTCTGTCACAGTGTTGGCTGGTGTTGGCGTATGGGTAACCTCTTCTCCTACTCGTTCTTTGGTCTCGACTCGTAGCAAATCGACAAGGCTCTCTTCGCAAGTTAGGCTGAAAGTCATCTCTGATGTTGGGGCGTTGGTATTTATCACGTTGTAGTGGTAGCTCTTGCCCTCTTGAGAATCGATGGTTGTCTTGTAGGTGATGGCGTCGCCTTTCCTTTGGATGTTGACGGTGATTTTTGCGTTGGTCATCACTTGTAGGAATTCTTCCCATTCCCAATCGCGATTGCTGGTGATAGTTCCGAAAACGTCGAAGCAATAGTCGTCGGCACGGACGAACATGCTCTTTCCTTCTGCGGAGGCAACAACGATGAAGTTGTCCCAATAGTCCGTGCTGATAGGGTTGCGATAGTTGTGGAAGGTATATTCCAATTCAAAGTTGCCCTTGACTGTCGTGTTGCCGCATTGTTGTTTGTTGAATCCGATAGGGTAGGTACCGTCGGCGTTGCAAGTGCCAGCAGAGATACGGCTTTCGATTTTCGCCTTTGCGATTTGGGAGACATCCAAATAGCAGGCTTCTCCTCCGAGATAGAGATCCAGGTCTCGATTCGGACAATTGTGAGCGGTGGCTGTGTAATAAAGCGTATCGTTGGCATAGGCATAGAGATCAATGGTGCTGCCTGTTCGCTTGATTTTTACTGTTACTTCTTTCTCTTTGAAAGAGAGTTCTCCTTCAACCTTCCTTTGGAAGTGGAGGGTGGAGTTGGCAAATGTCTCGTTTGCGTAGGCGTCGGCGCGTTGGTGCCATCTTGAGGATCCGTCGCTCATTCCGATAGCCCAGTTGTCCCAGACATGCTCGCCTTCCGTGTGGTTAATGAAGGTATATTCGACTTGGAAATCACCACTTACGCTCTCTTTGTGGAAATGCTCGTAGTCGAACCATTCCAAGGAGTAGTCTTTCTGTCCGATGCTCAATTCTCCCGTTGCGTAATGGGTAGTCGTTTGGATGACCGTCTCAGGCTTTCTATAGCCCCAGATGCAGAGTTCCGTGTTGGCATCCATGCCTGTGAAGGTGGTAGTTTGGGTGGAGAGCCCGTCCATCAGCAAGTCGGCGAGGACGCATTGGAACGTGCCTTGGTTTGTCTTGAGGGTGAGGTATTGTTTGCCGTCGGCAAAGTTATACTCCCATTCGCCGGAAAGTGCCCCGGAAATCTCTCCGCTTGCATCTAAGTAGAGGTCTTGGGCTTGATTGCAGACTAGTTTGGCGTAGTCTGTGCTTCGATGAACGATGAGTCCGTAGGCTCCAGCCAGTTCCTCTTGCGAGTAGGTCTCTTTCTTCAAACCGAATCCTTTTCGATATTCAAAAGGGGCGGCAAGGGGCCATCCTGCTTCATTGAAGAATAATTGATGAACCTCTACGTTGTGGTAGATGGTTCCTGTGTTCTCTTTGGCGTGGTAGATGACGAAGCATGAACCATCCTCGTCCATTAGGGCAGAGTTGTGTCCTTGTGCTGTCTGCCCGATTTTCCACCAAGGATAGGTGTAGTTTTGCATGAAGGAGACTCCATATTGGACGTTGTCGCCATAATTGAGCACGTATCGTTTAAATACGGGCGAGTCGCCAGTCAGGTCGGAGTAAGGTCCTTCGATGTTTTTGGAACGGAACAAACGCATGTTATAGCCGCCTTCCGGGGAGTAGAATCCGTAGGAGACGAAGAGATAGTAGTAACCGTTGCCTTCTGCATCTTCCATATATTCGATGTAACTACCTTCTCCACTGACGTAGGCGCCGCCGGCTATTTGAAAGCCGCAATAGACATCGTACCCAGGGGCGGAGTAGCTTTTGTCTCGTAAGCCTGTTTGGGGGTCTAATCGGATTAGCCAGATGCCTCCCGACCAAGAACCATATGCCAGCCATAGGTTGCCGTTTTGATCGTAGGTCACGGCTGGGTCGATGGCGTGTGGCTTTATGGAACGGCTATAGAGCGAACCATTATTTTTTGTGTAGTTGTTGATGAGCGATGGGGCGTTCCCCGAACCGACGACATCGGCAAAATCGGTTTTTGTGTAGGCAAAGGTTCCTGATGCCGTAAAACCGGAATAGATCACCTCGTCTTGGTAGGTGTAGGGACCTTCGATATGGTCTGCCGTCAGTAAGCAGATGACGGAGTTGGCATAGGTCGTATTGTTGATTTCCGCATCGCCATTTACGGAGAAGTAGAGACACCATTTCTTCATGGTTGGATTGTATATGATGTCGGGTGCCCATAGGTTGCCGTTGAGATCGTAGTTGGTGATGCCCAGGGAACTCCATGCAGCAGCTGGGCCAAAGACGGCGTTCATATTATTGGAGGTGAATTTGGGCGAAAACTCCGTCCAATTGATCAGGTCGGTGGAGTAGGCTCCGCCTCGATGGGTTCCGAATAGGTAGTATCGCTTCTCCCGATCGTTTGATGGACTTTGTTCTGGATAGGAACGGCCATCCTTGTCTATGTAGGCTACGATGATGGAAGGGTCGTGGACTGCTACGGTAGCAGCAGTTATGCTGGTTGTCCAACATTCGAGAAGGAGGGACAGAATCGTAGCAAGAAGAGAAGCATATACTGGTTTCATGGTGTTTGGAGATGTTTGGTTGATGAAAATCAGGTGTGCCCCCTATTGGAAGGGAACACACCTTGTTGTCTATTGATCAATGTCTTACGATGATTCGTTCTTCCGATTCAATTCCATCGGAAATACATTTGATGAGATAGATGCCGTTGGCTAATCGGGAAGTATTGATTTCGAAGGAAGCCTCTCCGTTGCAGTTTCGGCGGATATGCTTCAATCGTTTCCCGTAAAGGTCGAAAAGGGATAAATCAAGGAGTCCCTTTGTGTCAATGTACAGGGTGAGTTGGTCGTCAACGAGAGTAGAGGAGAGTTGGAACATCTCTTTTTGGGGGTTGTCTGCAACCCTTGTAGCTTCTCCTTTGATAATTAGGGTGCCGCTTTTGGATACTTCAGACAAGCCACCAACAGTCTTGACCGTAAAATGGAAGGTGCCGACCTCTGTCGGTGTACCACTTATGTCCAGACGGTTCTCTTCGTTTGTTGCAGAAACGGTCACTCCTTGAGGCAATCCCTCGAAAACGATTTCCTTTGCGTCGGTCCAAGAGTAGCCAAAAGGTTCGATGGATTGTCCGAGCAGGATCTCTTGGTTGGAGCTTCCGCTACCTTGTTTGGTCAGCGTAGGATCTGTGGTGTAGGAGGTGTCGGGATCAACGGGGTTCACTTCGATGTTTTGTCCGCATTCGCTGAATTGGAGGGTGGCTCCGGCTCCGTTTTCAGAGGAGGTCACCACTTGCTCCACCAGACTTGCGTCGATGGCTGGCAGTTGATAGTATTGCGAAGGTTGGAAAGCGTATCCTGTTCCCCAAGTATTTCCTGTACAATTTCGGAACAAGCAGTTGTCGAATGTGAGATAGCCCTTGGCTCCGTCTTTTGTGTAGTCGGCATAAGGATTATTCACGCCGATGAAGGCGCACCGTTCTACGTAGATGCTGGAGTTGTTGCCTGCTCCGCAGCAGTAGTTGGCCACCGAACTCTTGTAGAGACAGTTGATGATATGGACTTTCCCGAATCGCACGCGTGGCATACGTTCTTTGCATCCTTCATCCCACCAACAGAATTGGAAGGTAGTGTTGAGTTTGCCTTCGTCCTTGCTGGCATTGCCGTCAGACGAACCCCAAAGGTTGGTGAATCGGTGGTCGCCCGAACCGCCGCTGCCGCCTGCCATAGGAGCCTTGAGATATCTGAATCGGCACCAAGTGACCGCGATGTTGTTGGAACCATTCTTACAATCGAAGTTTCCGTCCACGCCGTCTTGGAAGTCGCAGTGGTCAACCCAGATGTCATAGCCTCCGTCGATACAGAGGTTGTCGTAACCGTCGCAGTCGTAGGCACCTGCTCCCTTGAAGGTGACGTTGCGCATGATGAAGTTGTGGCTGCCTCTTGATAGGTAGAGGATGCCGGAAGTCGATTTGTCCCGATTGTTGTTGTAAAGATACGAGCCGGGAAGGCCGATAAGCGTCTTATCTACAGGGACGGCCTTCTTGAATGTCGTGAATTCGATGGCTCCCTTTATGTAAACGATGCGTTTCCCTGATTTGGATAAGTTTGCAATCAAGTCGTCGGCATTGGTGACGGTGACGCATTCCCCGCCTTCTCCACCTGTCGGTGTTGATTCGACGGTTGCCCATCCAACTGGTTTGTTTTGGTCGTATGGCGATAATTCTGCGTAGCTATGCGTCCATATGCAGCATAAGAGTGCAAGCATCGCCATTGTGAATTTTTTTGTCCTCATGGTTTTGTTTTTTAGTTTTAGGGTGAGCCTTTCGGTACACAAAGTTAGTTTTATGTGAAGGTGAGTTCTGTGAATTCACCGTTTTTTTGAATTGAACAAAATCGTGGGCTTTGAAAGAAAGTCCACCCGAATAAAGCATTTAGACTTTAATTCTTATTTTGTAAAGGCAAAAATATGAATAGTTGGACTTTTTTAGGTGTACTATCTTTTCAAAAAATGGTATTATTGGTTCAATTCTCTCTCCAAAATGTCCTTTGAAGTGTCGTTTTTCATCATGGAAGAACTCCCTTCACATGGTGCTCCACTTCATTCGCCCCATGCCGTTATGTAGCATTTTATCACTTGCCGAAAAACTTTTTATCAATAAAAAGCTTATTTTATGGATATAAATCAACAAAATTATTACATTTGCTTGCAAAATAACAAATAAAAAAGACGTGGAAAAAATAGACGATTTAGATAAGCAGATTCTTGAGATTATCACCAAGAATGCGCGTATTCCATTTAAGGATGTGGCTAGCGAGTGCGAAGTTTCGCGTGCGGCCATCCATCAGCGTGTGCAACGTTTGATAGACATGGGCGTGATTGTGGGGTCTGGTTATCATGTCAATCCGAAGACGTTAGGTTATCAGACTTGTACGTATATCGGAATCAAGTTGGAAAAGGGTTCCATGTATTCGGAAGTGGTGCCCGAGTTGGACAAGATACCTGAAATCGTAGAGTGCAATTTTACAACTGGTCCTTATACGATGATGGTAAAGTTGTATGCTCATGATAATGAACATCTGATGCAGTTGTTGAATGGAAAGATTCAGAGCATCAAGGGAGTCTCTTCTACGGAGACCTTGATTTCTTTGGAGCAAAGCATCAAGCGAGAGGTGCCTATCAACAAAGGCGAAACGATTCTTCCTTGAGAAGAGCGTTTGGATGAATAGGGACGGTCGTCGGATCGTCCTTTTTTTGTCTCTGATAGTGAGGTTCGTAATCGATTGATTTCTATTGCTAATCCTAAAAATCGATAACTTTTTGGGATTATAATCCTAAAAAGACGCTGATTTTTTGGGATTATAATCCCAAAAATCAACTTATTCTTGTTATATTTGCGATAGAATCAATAACAATTAGAGGCATGTTTAAGAGAGAGTTGTATCAAATTATCCTTGATAAATGTTTTAAAGGGAAGGTGATCGTCCTTTTGGGTGCTAGGCAGGTTGGAAAAACGACATTATTGAAAAACGTCATAAAAGAGCAATTTACGGAAGTGTTGTACTTAAATTGTGATGAACCACAAACGGTGAGTATCTTGTCTAATCGCAATTTGCGCGAATTGCAGCTTTTAGTGGGTGAAAACAAATTTATTGTTATAGATGAAGCACAAAAAGTGGATAACATAGGGTTGACTCTAAAACTGATTGTTGATAATATTCTTGGAGTGCAGGTTATTGCTACGGGCTCTTCTGCTTTTGAACTTCGTAATCGCTTGAATGAACCTTTGACTGGCAGGAAGTTTGAGTATTATATGTATCCTATTTCTACCAATGAAATATATAAATCGACGGGATATTTAGATGTTAAGCGTTTGTTGGAGAGTCGTTTGATCTTTGGCTCTTATCCAGAAGTGCTTTCAAATGAAGGAGATGGTCGACAATTGCTTCTTTCTCTTACAGATAGTTATTTGTATAAAGATGTCCTTGCGATGGATAATGTCAGGAAGCCGGAATTGCTAAATCGTCTTTTGCAGGCATTGGCATTTCAGGTGGGGTCGGAAGTTTCATATAACGAACTTGCGCAAACGATAGGGAGTGATAACAAAACGGTGGAACGATATGTTGATCTGTTGGAGAAGTGTTTTATCATCTTTCGTCTGAATGGCTTGACCCGTAATTTACGTAACGAGTTGAAGAAGGCAAAGAAAATCTATTTTTATGATAATGGTGTGCGGAATGCAGTTATTCAGCAATTTGCTCCTCTTGCTATACGTAATGATGTGGGTCAGTTATGGGAGAACTTTTTTATATCGGAACGTATCAAGCGCAATCACTATAAGGAGCATTACTGCAACACTTACTTTTGGCGTACTAAGACACAACAAGAAATCGATTATATAGAGGAGTGCGATGGCTCAATGACAGCCTTTGAAATGAAGTGGAATCCTAACAAGGGGAAAACGTCCTTTCCCGATTCTTTTCTTGATGCCTACACAATCAAAGAAACAGTGGTTGTAACTCCTGATAATTATTTGGATTGGTTGTTATGAGTCATGCTGAAGATGTAGCCGTTTCGATTTTGACGGTTTCGGCAGTGCTGAATTGGCCTTCTGAGTTGCCCCTGACTTATCTATGTGTATGTCTTCTTTTTAGCGTTCCTGTATCTCAAACCTCACCGTTCTCAAATCCTCCCAATATCTTGGATAGGACTTGCTTACTACCAAAGGATCTTCTATCTCTATTTTAGGGAATCGGAATGCGGCTGGAGCAAAAGCCATCGCCATGCGGTGGTCTTTGTAGGTGAGGATGGGACTTTCTTGTTCCTCTGCTTTCTCGTTCCCTTCCCAACTGAGGCTTGAGTTTGTCCCGTTAAGGTGATAGCCTAGCTTTGCACATTCGTTTATTAGTGCTGAAATTCGATCCGTCTCTTTGATTTTTAGGGTCTCCAATCCAGTGATTTCGAATGGCACGTTGAGGAGGCAGCTGGTTACGACGATGGTTTGTGCCAAATCGGGTTGGTTGACCAAGTCGAGTTGCAGTTTCCCTTGGGGACATCCGTCGTGCTTGATGGTGATTCCCTCTGGGGTATATAGGGTCGTGACGCCGAAGTGTTCGAATATCTTTGCCACGGCGGCATCACCCTGTTGACTCTCCTTCCTCAGCCCAGGCAAGTTGATTTCACTGCCTATCTCCGAAAGGGCACATATCTGATACCAATAAGAAGAAGCCGACCAGTCAGATTCCACTTCGTAATCGACAGGTGCGTATTTTTGGTGGGCAATACGGATGACATTGTCGTTCCAGTCTGCTTGTATGCCAAATTCTTCCAGCATCTTCAACGTCATACGGATGTAGGGGCGGGAGATGATTTTCCCGTCCAAGGTGAGGGTCAATCCATTGGTCATGGTAGGTGCCACCATCAAAAGCGCTGAGATGTATTGGCTGCTGACGCTTCCGTCCAAATGGATGTCCCCTCCTTGAAGCGCCTTCCCTTTGATTCGTAATGGCGGGAAGCCTTCGTTTCCCATATAGTCGATCTCTGCACCCAAATTTCTGAGCGCATCCACCAAGATGGAGATGGGGCGTTGCTTCATTCTTTCGCTGCCTGTGATGGTCCAATCTCCATCCGTATTGGAAAGGTACGCAGTCAAAAAGCGCATGGAGGTTCCTGCCGCACCAATGTCGATAGCGTTTCCTGAAGAGGAGAGAGCCTTCACCATTACATCTGTATCGTCGCAGTGGGCAATGTTGCGGATGGGAAGGTCGGATTGGCTGAGTGCATGAAGAATCAAAGCCCTATTGCTGATGCTCTTGGAGGCAGGAAGCTGGATTTTCCCAGATAATTTCTTGCATACGGGTGCCTTTATTTCGTATATCATAAAGATCTGATTTTGGATGTGTTATAGACCCACGGTGTCTCTGTAGAAATCCAATGATTCAAAGATTTCCTGTTTTTCCACGTTTGTGTTGATACGGATGTTTCCGATGCCTCCCAAGAGAGAGAAGAGAATTCGTCCGTCGCTTTCGTTCTTTTTGTCGTGGGTCATCAGTTCGTAGAGTTGCTCATACACCTTGCAAGTGATGGGTAGCGCACCGTAGTTCTCTTTGATGAGTTGCACACCTTCACGGAGTATCTCCTTGTCCAACCCTGTTTTCTTATAGGAGAGGTATAATTCGGCAATCATACCCCAAGCCACGGCATAACCATGCAGTTTTGGTGTGCCGGTTTTCATGGCGTAGCTTTCGAAAGCGTGGCCCACGGTGTGTCCGAAGTTCAAAGCTTTGCGGATGCCCTTCTCCGTTGGGTCGATTTTGACGATCTCCTCTTTAACCCGTACAGACTCATCGATTAGATTCGTTAATGAGGAGTAGTTGACTTGGTCCAAATCGAATTCTAGGATGTGTTTCCATACCTCAGGAGTTGAGATTAATCCGTGTTTGATCATCTCCGCATATCCCGAGAGGAAATTTTCTTTGTCCAATGTTTTTAGGAATTGGGTGTTGATGATGACGCTTTCTGCGGGATTGATGACCCCGATTTCGTTTTTTAGTCCATTAAAGTTGATGCCGGTTTTTCCACCTACGGCTGCGTCCACGCTTCCTAGAAGGGTAGTAGGGATGTTGATGTATTCCATGCCGCGTTTGAAGGTGGATGCTGCAAATCCGCCAAGGTCGGTCACCATGCCTCCGCCGAGGTTGATCAAGAATGATTTTCGGGAAGCCCCGTTGTTGCTGAGGAAAGTCCATACGTCAGCGATGCTTTGAAGCGACTTGTTGTCATCTCCTGCTGGGATCTCGATTATTTTCGCTTGGCTTACGATGTCCTCACCTAAGAGGGGAAGGCAATTTTTGTGGGTGTTGGAATCAACTAGGATGAAAAGTCCGTTGGTGGTTTTCCCTTTCAATTCTGCCTTGACATCTGCTTGAAGGTCGTGGCTAATTATGATTTTTTGTTGTGCCATGAACGTATTTGTTTTAGGTGTATATGGGTGAGCCCTTATTATCGTAAGTTTTGGTGCAAAGATAGGAAACAAATTTGAAATAGATGCGCAGGGGAGAAGATAAGGTTTTCGGCCTCCTCTTCTTGAAGACGGGGCTGAGGAGAGTCCGAGTCTCAGAAAAGGAAGGATTGTCCTTGGTTTTTCTCTTGAGGAGACGGCATAATTGATAACCCTTGTTTCAACATGGGGCGATGCCTCCCTTCATTTTGTCATTTTGATAGGCAAACTTGCTTTTTGAAAATCTCGATTGACATTATGTAAATAAAATATTTTTGGATTTGACAAAATGTAAGATTTTTTGCTTTTAAACGATGGTTTGTGGGCTGTTGAACTTTGTTTTGTTATCAAAAAAAAACAAGAAAATTATATTCTGTATGAATTTTATATTAACTTTGCGTCACTTTTCCTCGATAAAAAAGGAAGAGGTTATATATAGAATATCAGAAAATTACTTTAATATTTATTTTTTAGGTATGAAGAAACATAATTTCAACGCAGGACCATCAATCCTTCCAAGAGAAGTGATCGAGAAGACAGCTCAAGCAGTTTTGGATTTTGAAAATGATGGTTTGTCTCTCCTTGAGATTAGCCACCGTGCAAAGAATTTCCAACCAATTGTTGACGAGGCTGTAGCATTGTTCAAAGAACTATTGAACATCCCTGAGGGATATTCGGTAATCTTCCTCGGTGGTGGTGCCAGCTTGGAATTCTGTATGGTTCCTTTCAACCTTTTGGAGAAGAAGGCTGCTTATGTCAATACTGGAGTATGGGCAAAGAAGGCTATGAAGGAGGCTAAGGCATTCGGTGAGGTTGTCGAGGTTGCTACTTCTGCTAACGAGAACTTCAACTGGGTTCCAAAGGCAGGCAAGGACTACCAAATCCCTGCTGACGCTGACTACTTGCACATCACAACAAACAATACAATTTTCGGTACGGAGTTGTTGAACGACATCGACTCTCCAATTCCAGTTGTGGCTGATATGTCATCAGATATCTTCTCTCGTCCAATCGACGTTAAGAAGTATGGTTTGATCTATGGTGGTGCACAAAAGAATTTGGCTCCTGCCGGTGTTACTTTCGTAATCGTAAAGGACGAGTTGTTGGGTAGGGTTTCTCGCCACATACCAACCATGTTGGATTATAGAACTCACACAGAGAATGGTTCTATGTTCAACACGCCTCCAGTATTGCCTATCTACGCTGCTCTTCAAACTTTGAAGTGGTTGAAGGCTCAAGGTGGTGTGAAGGAGATGGAGAGAAGAAACATCGCTAAGGCTGAGTTGCTTTACAATGCTATTGACAACAGTAAGATGTTTGTCGGTACTGCAAAGAAAGAGGACCGTTCTCGCATGAACATCTGCTTCGTTTTGAAGGAGCAATATGCTGACTTGGCTGACGAGTTCGCTAAGTTCGCCACCTCTAAGGGTATGGTCGGAATCAAGGGTCACCGTTTGGTGGGTGGTTTCCGTGCTTCTTGCTATAACGCATTGCCAATCGAGAGCGTTCAAGCTTTGGTTGACTGCATGAAGGAGTTTGAGGCAGCTCACGTAAAATAATATATATAATAAGGTATAATTTGGTCGTAGAGACGGTGTTCGCATCGTCTCTACCCCGTTTAAAAGATATTAGCATGAAAGTTTTAGTTGCTACAGAAAAGCCATTCGCAAAAGATGCGATTGACGGCATAAAGAAGGAGTTGGACGCCGCAGGTTTCGAAATGGTCCTTTTGGAGAAGTATACGGAGAAGAAGCAGTTGCTTGACGCTGTTGCCAATGTTGAGGCTATCATCATCCGTAGCGATGTGATTGATGCAGAGGTGTTGGATGCTGCAAAGAATTTGAAGATTGTTGTCCGTGCAGGTGCTGGATATGACAATGTAGATTTGGAAGCAGCAACGGCTCACAAAGTGTGTGTGATGAACACGCCTGGACAGAACGCCAATGCAGTTGCCGAGTTGGTTTTCGGTATGTTGGTTTATGCTGTTCGTAATTTCTACAACGGCAAGTCTGGTTCAGAGTTGATGGGCAAGAAATTGGGTATCTTGGCATTCGGTAATGTAGGTCGCAATGTAGCACGTATCGCCAAGGGATTCGGTATGGATGTCTATGCTTATGATGCTTTCTGTCCTGCTTCTGCTATCGAGGCTGCTGGTGTCAAGGCTGTGGCTAACCAAAATGAACTTTTCAAGACCTGTGATATCGTATCTCTTCATATCCCTGCTACTGCAGAGACGAAGAACAGCATCAACTACGATATGGTAGGCCAAATGAAGAAGGGTGGTATCTTGATCAATACGGCTCGTAAGGAGGTTATCGATGAGGCTGGCTTGATTAAATTGTTGGCTGAGCGTACTGATTTGAAGTATATCACAGACATCATGCCTGCTGCCAACGATGAGTTCGCTAAGTTTGAGGGCCGTTACTTCTCTACACCTAAGAAGATGGGTGCACAAACGACAGAGGCTAACACGAACGCCGGTATTGCTGCCGCTAAGCAAATCGTTGATTTCATCAAGAACGGCAACGAAAAGTTCCGTGTGAACAAATAATATCCAACAATATAAAGGGATAGAAAAGAGACGTGCATTTGTGCGTCTCTTTTTTCATTTTATCCCCCACCTTGAAAAGGCGGGGCTAATAAATGTATCGTGTCTTCGACACGGCAGGTGTCGCCAACGCATTTTTCCTTTTCGTCTCGGAGGGACGTCACAACTATTTTCCCCACCTTTAAAGGCGGGGCTAATAAATGTATCGTGTCTTCGACACGGCAGGCGTCGCCAACGCATTTTCCCTTCTCGTCTCGGAGGGACGTCACAACTATTCCCCCCACCTTGAAAGGCGGGGCTAATAAATGTATCGTGTCTTCGACACGGCAGGTGTCGCCAACGCATTCTTCCTTTTCGTCTCGGAGGGACGTTACAACTATTAGCCCCATGCTTCAGCATGGGGAATCAGAATCGAATTCAGTCGTCATCCAACCTCCCCGTCTCGGAGAGACGACACAACCATTAGCCCCGCACTTTCAGTGTGGGGGATGAAAAAATCGTGAAAATCTCATAATCATCTTCGTGTATTTTGTCTATCTTTGTAAGCCTACCGTTTTGTAGGAAAGAATCTTATGTTTTGACTTTATAATATTATGACCTATGAGTTACACGCAATCGTATTACCACATTGTTTTCTCCACTTATCGTAGGAAACCGACCATTTTGATGGAACATGATCGGGAGTTATATGCATATATTTATGGCATAGCGACGGGTCTTGGTAGTCATGTCTTTCGTATAGGTGGGATGCCTGACCATATCCATATATTTGCAACCCTGCCAGCGACCTTATCTCTCTCTTCATTTGTGCAGCGTATAAAAGGGACTAGTAGCAAGTGGCTAAAAGCGAATCCGTTCTTCCCTGATTTCCGTGGTTGGGAACATGAATATTCAGCTTTTAGCTATGGATCCCGAGATAGGGATATGATTGTTGGTTATATCAAAAAACAGAAAGAACATCATCGTACACGTTCTTTCTCTGATGAATATCGTTCCTTCCTCGTGGAAAACGATGTTGTTATTGATGAACGTTATTTCTTGCTGGATGATTGATTTCTATTCCCCACCTTGAAAAGGCGGGGCTAGCATGTGTGTCGTGTCTTCGACACGGCAGGTGTCGCCAACTCATTTTTCCTTCTCGTCTCGAAGAGACGCCACAATTATTTCCCCCACCTTTAAAGGCGGGGCTATTCATGTGTCGTGTCTTCGACACGGCAGGTGTCGCCAACGCATTTTTCCTTTCCGTCTCGGAGAGACACCACAATTATTTCCCCACCTTGAAAGGCGG
>JAGCWQ010000212.1 GCA_017961765.1 Paludibacteraceae bacterium
CTCCTTTTGACCCTGCTTGCCGTTCTTCTGATGATTCTTATGTCGGTCTTGTTATGGTATAAGTCGGAGTACAAAATAAAGGTCGAGGTGGATGGACTCCTCTTTGTGGAGGAAGGGAGAAAACGGAAATGGCCTTGGCAGTCTATTCGGGAGATGGATTTCCCTGATTATTCTAATCTCAACAAAATGGGTTCTTCTCAAAAGGTTTCTCCTAAGCAGATGTTTATCCGTATTGACAGAACGGCCTTGTTGGAAGATGCTGTTGAAGATAGGAAGCCTAAAAAGATGTGGCTTTTTCGGGAGGATGGATGGGTGAATCTTTCTCTCTTCAGTTCTTTTAGTCGTGAGGATTTCAAATCTGCAGTTGAGGCAAATACTTCGAAGAAGGGGCTCTTCCCTGAACAGCCGTATACGCAAATGCCGGAGTTGAATGTCTATAAAATAGGCTCTGACGAAAAGCTCGGGATAATAAAGGCCATTGTTGCGGGTGTTTTTGTTTTCCTTTCGTTTGTCTTTAGCGGAGTATGTATGAGTTTTTCTGGATTATTCGGCGTTTTTTTTGCTATAATGATTCCTACGATGGTGACTATGGTGCAGACTTTTCAAGATATTATTCTCAGACAATATGCGTTAACTCTTTCACATGAATCTCTTCGTATTACGTATGATGCCGGGACTGTTTGGGAGGATGCAACTTGGAACAATGTGGTGTCTGTAGCGCGGAGTGTAGAAAAAGGTAAGCATGGAACTTTTTATCTCTATATTAAGACTAAACGCACAGAGAAGGATTCTAAAACGGAATCTCATGAAAAAATTAGTGAGGATGAATTTGACAGTATTCAATTTGATTCTCAATTTGGATCTTTGGATTGGGCTGAGTTTGTCACACTCGTGGCTTATTTTTCGAAGCGGGATTTGGTGGAGAAAGAAGAACGTTCTGTGAGGTCCAATGTCTTATCGTTATTGAAAGGTAAATAACTGATTATTAGTATAGTCTATTTTTGTAAGTTGGAATATTTATTCGGAGACGTCCTTTCATTTCCCTACACGGACTGAAAGTCCAACCTCTACATAGCTCAGGGCAACGCCCTGAGTAGCAGGGGGACGGTCAAGCGCCCCAAGGGGGCAAAAGTTTACAATAGACCACGCATCACGGCTTTTTCATTTAAAACCCGTAGAATCTTAAAATTTAATTCAGGACGTCCTTTTAATCTGCGAGGTACACCTTCCCCATAGGCTTCCAGCCAAAGGTGAGCAGGAATCTGACACCAAAATCTCTACTGCCTCATTCCCCTTCTATGGCACTGATTGAAAAGAACTTTCAATTACATAAGAAAAGTCAAATGAAAATTCCGTGACCACGCATTGATTCGGGTATGTTTTGCACTCTTCGGAATAAATCTTCTTTTGCCCTTGTGCGGCATTCATCCTCAGGGCTGTGGACGGATAGGTCTTTCAGACTACAGGTTGTATCTTGGCAAAGAAAAGAGACTTGCGAAACTTGAATTAGTATACTATATTGTGTAGAAAAAGAGGCGATGAGTTCAATCAAAACAGCACAGGATGACGCTCATCCTGTGCTGTTTGCTTATGAGGAGAGTCAACTGTTATTCGTTAATCTCTACCTTGAAGGTTTCTGATGGGGAAGAAAGAACGTAGGTTCCTTTTACAAGTCCCAATTTCTTCAACTCTGCTTTGACTTCTGAACCGTTTTTGATGGAAATTGCACCGACATTCTTTCCATCCAGTGCGAACACGGTGAATTCACCTTGGTATTTGCCCGCTTCGGATAGAATTGATTGGTTGCCGGTCTTCTCTCCCTTAAACTCAATCCAATCGAGGTTGAAATAGCTTCCATCCACTTCGAGACGTAGCACGTGCGTTCCTTTCTCGATGGCCGTGGTGGTTTTGCCTGTCAAGTTGTTGTATGTCTTCCAATCCTCGTAATTTGGCACTTTGATGCTTTCGGTGATCTCCTTTCCGTCGATGTATAGGTGGAAGGCCGAATTGTCGTTGGAGCAGGAGACACGGGCCGTCCATTCATAGATGTCCGTCTCTTCCACGTTGACGGTATATTCCAACCATTCCCCGTTGATGGTCCATCCGATGACATATCCATTCCCGTCGGCGGCTGCGTCCAAGTCCACATCGTCATTTCGGTAAACTTCGCCCTTGTTGCCTTCGTCGGTATCGTAGTAGGCATAACCGTTTCCTCCATTGTCGTAGTGTTCGGCTTCGATCTTACCAGGGATGGTTTGCGGTGTGCCTCCGTATGGAGTCTGTGGCTCGTGTGCGTTGATGGTGACGGAAGCTGACGATTCGTTGCCTTCATTGTCTTTGGCAACGGCCTTGAGGGTGTGGTTTCCTGCCTCCAATCCGCTTATGGCGAAGGTATAAGGGGCGTTGGTCGATTCGCCGAGCAAGGTCGTTCCGTCGTAGAATGAGACGGATTGGATGCTGCCGTCTTCATCGGTTGCCTCAACGACAAACTGAATGTCGGAACCGGCCTCTATGTCGTCCGTGCTTGCAGGCGAGGTGATGCTTACCTTAGGTGCGCCTTTCTTCCCTTTCCCGACGAGGGTGACGGCACTTTTGGAACTTAGGGTAAGTTGGAAACTGCTGGATCCTGCCACGTTCGATTCCTTCTTCACGTTCCTTGATCCATCGGTGACATACTGCTCCCATTCCGTGATTTCCGAATTAGGAATGGAGATGGTGAGCGTCTTGGCACTTGAGTTTCGGTTGACAGCCACGATGACAACGTCGTTCTCCTTCTTGTAGGCCGACACATTGAGGTTGTTGTCGTTGCCGGGGTGTTGGGTCGCACCGACGCGGACGAATCCGGGACGGATGAACTTGGAGAATTGAGCCATGCAATAACCTCTCTTCGTGATGTTTCCGTTGTCTTTTATGAAACTGTAGGAACGGCGGATGTACCACCAAACGTAGGCTTGGAAATTGCCGACTACCATGGCGTTGCTGATGTGGTCTGCCACCTCAAGCGCCTCGGGCCAAGTGTCGGCGTCGCTGCTACTGTTCGGGTAATAGACCTCGGTCATCCAAAGCTCCTTTCCTTTGTTGTTGCTCTCATAGAGCGGGTAGGAGAATTGGCTTACCTGTGTTCCGTAGAGGTGGGTGCCGAGGATGTCCACGTTCGCCCAAGCCTGCGCATCCTTAATGATCGGGTCGCTCACCGATTTGGTGTATTGGAATGATTCAGGAGCGATGATGCGGCAGTTGATGCTGCTGGCATTGTTCTTGAGAAAGGTGATCATTTCCGAAGATGTCCACCATGTCCATTCGGAAGCGTAGTCGGGCTCGTTCTGTATGGAGATACCGTAGAGTTCTACGCCGTTGTCTTTCATGTAGCTGACAAACTTGTTCAGGTGCTTGGCGTAGGCATCGTAGGCGTCGTGTCTGACACGGGTTTGGTTGGCCTGTCCGTTCCTTGTGAACTTTTCTGCGATGGAAGAAGGCGGTGTCCAAGGGGAAGCGAAGACGTAAGCTCCTTGCTTGACGGCATATTGAGCGGTTGCCACCTCTCTGGACCATGAACTTTCGTTGGGATCTACGTGGATACGTAGGACGGAGAGACCCAATTGGTTGTCTCCGTTGCCGAAAGCTGTGGCTCGTTGCGATTCGCTCAAGTCGTCAATCCAGCCTGGAAAGTTGATGCCTCCAAATCCACGGATGAGCTGATGCTCTTTCCCTAAATCGATGTTGACAGTTTGGGCGGATAGGGATGCTGGCAAAGCTGCGAGCATCAGTGCCCATGTTTTGAGTTGTTTCATATTTTGGTTGTTTTGATTATTTGTGTTTCTCTTGGTTGTTGCTTAGCGACATAGAAGCCTTTCTAAGACATACAAATGTACTATTTCCGAGAACCTTCCTCTGAGACTAATGTTGCAAAATCTTGTAATTATGGTGCGCAAGGGCTGGAAATGAGCTATTCGAGGGCTTCTACAATAGGAAAATCTGTATGGGCGCTTGTGGGTACACGGATCTTTCATTTAAGGATCTTGGAATCGAATCTGTTTAACTTTAATTCAAGAGGCGATTCGTCTGCCCATAGGCTGGAAGCCTTCTCATCGACGGTAGTAGGGGTGGCCTCCAGCCAATCCCTTCTGCCTCATTCCTTTTCGGATTTTAGTTATACAAGAAAAGTCAAATAAAATTTCCGTGGTGTGTGGGTACAAAAAAAGAGACTATCTCAAAGACAGCCTCTCTTTCTGGTTTTATTTTGAAAATTTGTTATGCTCCGAAGTTGTTGGATTCTGCGTCGGCCAATTCAGGGTCGATAAGGATACGTCCGCAATACTCGCAAACGATGACCTTCTTACGAAGACGGATATCCATTTGTCTTTGTGGAGGGATTTGGTTGAAGCAACCACCACATGCGTCACGTTGAACGTAAACGACAGCCAAGCCGTTTCTTGCGTTCTTGCGGATACGCTTGAATGCGCTCAAGAGGCGTTGGTCGATGTTGGCTTCGATGCTCTTAGCTCTTTCTCTCAATTTCTCCTCCTCTTGTTTTGTCTCCGAAACGATTTCGTCCAACTCTGCCTTCTTTTGGTTCAAATCCGCCGTTTTGTCAGAAATGAGCATGTTGACTTTCTCCAATTCCTCTTGCTTCTCCTTGATGGCAGCATTGTTCTCACGAATTCTCTTCTCGCTCAATTCAATCTCCAATCCTTGGAACTCGATCTCCTTCTCCAAGTTCTCGAATTCGCGGTTGTTGCGGACATTGTCGAGTTGAGCTTTGTATTTTTCTATGAGTGATTTGGAATTTTCGATTTCTTTCTTCTTGGTGCTGACTGCGACTTCTGCTTCCTTGATCTCGCTTTCGTATTTAGCGATACGGGTGTTCAGACCGGCGATTTCGTCTTCCAAGTCTTGAACTTCTAATGGGAGTTCTCCGCGCAAAGTCTTAATCTTGTCGATTTCTGACGCAACCAACTGCAAGTCATATAGAGCTCTTAGCTTGTCTTCTACTGAAATCTCTTTTGTTTCTTTTGCTTCTGACATACTTATATGTAATTTATCGGATTTGTTTTACAACTTGAAATATGGATTGCAAATTTAGGATTATTTTTTGAAACAATCTCAAAAAATATCTCTTTTGTGAACCTTTCTGACTCAAAATGTCCGATGTCAGCGATTACAATTTTCTTTTCGGCATCGAAAAATTGATGGTACTTGAAGTCGCAACTGATGTAGATGTCGGCTCCTTGTTGGATGGCGTCGGAAAGGAATTCGGCTCCGGAACCGCCGCACAGAGCCACTTTCTTGATCTTTTTGCCTAAAAGTTCGGTGTGGCGGATGCCTCCCATCTCGATCACACCCTTGAGTCTGTGCAGAAAATCCAATTCTGCCTCTTCCTCCTCCAATTCGCCGATGACGCCTAATCCTACTTTCCCGTGTCTGTTCTTCAATTCGTAGATGTCGTAGGCTGGCTCCTCGTAGGGGTGGGCTTTCAGAAGGGCGGCGACGATGCGGTGTTCGTTTCGCTTCTCCATAATCACTTCGATGCGGGTCTCCGGCTCCTCATGCTCTTCTCCGATTTCGCCTACGAAAGGGTGGCATCCGTCGGAGGCTCGGAAGGTTCCCGTGCCTTCCAGGTTGTAGCTGCAGTGGTCGTATTCCCCGATGCATCCTGCGCCTGCCGCATAGAGGGCCTGCCGCACCTGCTCTGCTTCCTGGTGGGGTACGAAGGTCACCAACTTCTCGAGTAGTCCGCCCTCGGGAACCAGCGTCTGGCAATGGCCGAGGCCTAACTTCTGGGCGAATCGGGCGCTTACTCCGTTGGACATTTTGTCTATGTTGGTGTGTGAGGCATAGATGGTGATGTTGTTCCTTATCGCTTTGATGACGCATCGCTCAACGGCGTTCCTGCCGATGACCTTCTTCAGTTTTCCGAAGATGAGGGGGTGGTGTGCAATGATAAGGTTGCATCCCTTTTCGATGGCTTCGTCGATGACGGCTTCCGTCACGTCAAGGGTGATCAAGATTCCGGCTATCTCGTCGTCTGGGTTGCCGACTTGGAATCCGCAGTTGTCGTACTCCTCTTGGTAGGCCAACGTAGCGAAAGCTTCCCA